>JANPHO010000643.1:0-1747 GCA_031424515.1 Saprospiraceae bacterium | reverse complement strand
GTAAAGATGACCTTTTTAGCCCACTCACTTACTCGGGATATGGGGCTGAATTGCATATTGGTGCCGAAAGAATTTTTGAGGGAGTACCCCCTCAGTATTTTGAGCAATAGAAAGCACATTTAAAGAAAAAATCAAGACATAAGCGAAAGTATATTTCATATTATAGCACATTTAAAACCAAGAATACGAATGCCAACACGAAGTTAATTTCATATTGCAATTAAGCCAAATAACTTGGAAAATTATTGACATAAAAAAAGCCTCAGCCAATGACGGCTGAGGCAACGATATGAATGATTTACAAAAAACACTATAATTTAAATAACTATTTTCGGTTTTATTGCTCATTTTATCCTCACAAAATTCACAATATCGCTTAAATAGCTTTTTAAAACTAATCTACATTATCATGAAGAAATGAGTTACCCGAAGTATTTAACTCACTATTTTCATCAATTGACCATTGCGAAACTGGTTTTTCAGAAGAGTGCTGTACACTATCCAACCTAACACCACGACGCATATAAGCAGGCTCATTTTCCATTTCAATAATCGTTTGAGGATTATTGAGCTTCATTGAGTTGGTATTGGTACGCAGCTTTTCACGGCGTTGTGTCTCTTGAGCCAAACGACGACGACGTTCTTCGTCGCTCAAAGGCATCTCATTTTTCACAAAAGGCTCGTGCGGTTGATTATAAGTTGGACGAGGCTTTGAGAACCGAGAAGACTCTAATTCTAAAGAGTTGGATTCCAAATCATCAAAGCCAAACCCGAAAAAATCAGATCTTTTCACCTCATTGCGTTTAGGCTCGTCATCAAGTGTAAGTATTACTTTTCCTTCTGAGTTACCCGCCTCTTTGAGAGGGTTAGCGGTACGGCTTTCAAAACCAGTAGCGATAACCGTTACTGAAAGTTTATCGCCTAAAGTATCGTCATAGCAGTTACCCCAGATGAGGTTTGCACCGTCACCTGCTTCTTCCTGTACGAATTCAGTGATGGAGAAAATTTCGTCCATTGTCACCTCTTTCGTTCCACTTGTGATGTTTACCAAAATATGTTTTGCTCCAGTAATATTGTTTTCTTCCAGCAAAGGCGATGACAAAGCAAAGTCAACTGCCTTTTTAGCGCGACTGTCCCCATCTGACACGCCAATACCCATAATAGCGACACCCGAACCACGCATAACCGTATTAACGTCTTCAAAGTCAACATTGACATAGCCTGGTACGGTGATAATCTCGGCAATACCTTTTGCAGCAGTTGTTAAGATATTATCTGCTTGCGCAAATGCCCCTGAAACTGAAAGGTTGCCAAAGATTTGACGCAATTTATCATTTGAAATGATGATAATGGTATCAACATTCTTTTTCAATTCGTCAAGACCTTCAAAGCCTTGTTGTGTCCGCTTGCGTCCTTCAAAAGTGAAAGGAAGCGTAACGATTGCCACAGTCAAGATACCCATTTCTTGAGCTGTTTTAGCTATAATTGGAGCAGCACCTGTACCCGTACCACCGCCCATACCAGCCGTGATAAAGAGCATTTTAGTACCCGTACCCAAATAGTTTTTTACATCTTCGATACTCTCAAGGCACGCTTGTTTGCCCCGTTGAGGCTGCGAACCAGCACCCAAACCTGCAGAAACGAGTGGCCCAAGCGCAATTTTTGTAGGCACGGGGCTTACATCCATTGCTTGAGAGTATCGAAGATGTAAAAAACTATTTGGGTACGGGTACTAAAATGCTCTTTA
>JANPHO010000642.1:0-7859 GCA_031424515.1 Saprospiraceae bacterium | reverse complement strand
AAGCTTACTCAAATCATTTAAAGTATTTGTATCAATATTTGTATAAACAATGATGATTAAAACCCTATTTAAATATTCGATAAAGTATTGATTATCAAATATTTACATTTTTTTTGATATTTTATATGTAAGCTAATGTTTTAAATAGCAATATTTTGTGGCTTTTTAAGAAGTAATTTAATACATATTACATACACTAAACTAAATTTTTAATGGTCAATAAATTAAACTCAACTACTGAACGAGTATTCAATGAAACGAAAAACTTGTGGCATTCAATATTAGAAGAATCCCAATCTATAGAAACTTTTGATACTTCGGTTCTAAAAAATTTTCCCTTGTTGGATATTGCCAACAGCACTCAATCCACTTTCGCTATTTATGACTTTAGTGAATTAAAGCCTATTTTTATCACTGAGAATGTAAGAGAGATAACTGGGATGTCAAGAGATGAATATTTAAAAGAAGGCGGCCGCTTATTATTCAGTAGATTACTTCCTTCTCACAATAATTTTCCACTGGCAGTGTCCCAATACTTAGGGAAAGTACTAAAAAATATCCAACCCAATGAAAAGCAAAATGTATTCGCTACTGTTTGTGGCCTATCGCTTGAACATCCAGAAAAAGGGTATATCAAAATATTGATGCAACAATATTTTATGGATTGTGAACACAATAATATACCACCCAAAGTACTTTCCACAATGAGAGATGTAAGCCATTTGCAAAAAGATGATTTTTACTGGATGAGATTAACACACGGCAAAAGCAATGAACTTGTTACTGTTTACCATAATAAAGATGAAAAGGTTGGCAAATTGATGGATATAATATCTGTTCGTGAAAAGGAAGTGCTACTCTTGATAGAGCGCGGTTTAGAAACTGACGAAATAGCCAAAGCTCTCTCCATCAGCCGCAATACCATCAATAACCACAGACAAAATATGCTTAATAGATTAGGTGCTCGCGATACTACAGCTCTTATCGAATTAGCAAGAATCTGTCGTTTAATTTAAAAAACTGCTATTTTAGCTTTGCATACTGAGGGGGGGGGATTCAAAAACTTCTTTCTACTAAATATTGGATTTCAAAAACGCTAAAACATTTAAATATAAAAAGTATAATTGTTGATACGCTAAAGTGAAAACATCTTTTAATTCCATTTTAGGCTCTTCAATCAAATTTGTCATTCCTGATGCAAAAGATTTAACTGTTCCCACATTTACATCTCCAGCTAAAAACGTCTCATCCCCAAAAAATATTGACTTTTCTTTAGAGTCTGCTTCTACACTTGAATCACATGATTTGGATTTCCTTTTAGCCACTAATTTTGGCTCAGGTACTGAGGGGGTGCTTATTTCAATATTTGCTTTAGGTTGCGTATCTTGAGATGAACCGGCAAAAGGCAGCAACATCGCTGAAAACATCCAAGCCCATCGATTAGAAGGTTTAGAAATAAACGGTTCTGTTACTGGTCGATTCAGTTGAGTTTCCGAAAAACGCCCACAAGTTGCGCCTTTATATTCTTGAAAATAATGGATAATTTCACTATCCGCCATTTTTGAAAAATCAACCACCGTCTTTTGGCAACTCAGGCAATGACGCCCTTTTTCATAAGGCAACATAGTTTCCCAATTCTCATTGCAAGGCTGTGGGATAGAGATTCTTAAAAGTGTTTTTGACATGTTCAGAGATTTTATCAATATTTAAAACATAAATTTAAGCTAAATATTTATAAAAACAAGGGTATTTAGCTTAAAACTATTGATTTTTAAAAGAAAAGTGTTGGTAAAATTTGTCTAAAAGATGTAAAAGGAGTATCTTTGCAGCCGTTTTTAAAGAAACGATGTTTAAATTTTATTTTTTAACAAATTTTTCAATTAAAATTCACTTCGAATATGCGTCATTACGAAGTTACCTTCATCGTAGATCCCACTCTGTCTTGCGATTAAGAAAACGCGACAGCTCAAAAGTACGCCGATATGCTCACAGCAGAAGGCTACAAAATTATTCATACAGACGAAATGGGCTTGCTCCAATTGGCTTATGAAATCAAGAAACGCCATAGCGGCCTTTATTACAGCGTTGAATTTGCCGGCGAAGACGGAAAAGTCATTGATAAAATGGAATTAGCTATGCGCCGTGACGATAAAATCCTCCGTTTCCTCACTGTAGCCCTCGACAAGTTCGCGGTTAAATACAATGAAGACAAACGCGCTGGAAAAATCGGCAAGAAAAACCGCGAAGCCATCCTTGCTAAAAAACGCAAAGATGATGAAGATGTGGAAGAAGTTGACGAAATCATGGCATAATAAGTAGTTGGGCTAAAATAATCAATAACTTCTGTTTAAACGCCCAATTAGCCTTTCGTTCACTTTTGAGTATTAACATTATTTAAAAATTCCTTTTAAAAAAATATCAAAATGGCTACTAGCAAAGACGATATTAAGTTTTTGAGTAATCCGAACATCGGTCAGCAACGCAAAAAATACTGCCGTTTCAAAAAGTTCGGTATCAAACACGTTGATTACAAAGATCCTGATTTCTTACTTCAGTTCATCAATGAGCAAGGTAAATTATTACCACGCCGTATTACAGGCAACTCATTGAAATATCAACGCAAAGTGTCAAGCGCAGTTAAGCGTGCGCGTCACTTAGGTATGTTGCCTTATTTGGCGGATTTAATGAAATAGTGGTAACGTTGGAGTGTTAATATCTAAATACTTGATACTCTCTACTAATTACTATTTCACGTTTCAAAAATTTCATATTCAAATTATCAATCGAAATTATTGTCATGGATATCATATTATTGCAAGATATGGATAAAGTTGGGGACAAACACGATATCGTGAAGGTAAAGGACGGCTACGGTCGTAACTTCCTTATCCCTAAAGGCATGGCTGTTGTTGCAAACGACAGCAATCGCCGTAAATATGCTTCTATTGTTCGTGCATTAGACAAAAGAGAAACAGCTCGTTTGGGCGAATACAAAGCTCTTGCTGCACAATTGGAAGGCAAATCAATCAAAATCACCGCTAAAGCTGGTTCATCTGGCAAGCTGTTCGGTTCAGTAGATGCAAATCAAATTGCAGCTGCCATCAAAGAACAATTGAACGTTGAAATTGAGCGTAAGAAAATAGCTATTGAGCCCGTTAAAGAATTGGGTACTCACGTGGCTACAGTTACTCTTCATAAAGAAGTTTCTGCACAAGTTAATGTAGAAGTTGTGACTCAAGAAGAAGTTGCTGCATAATCAAAAAGTGATGAGTTGATTATCAATTCATTCTAAAATAAAAAACCCTTTTGGATTCATTTCCAAGAGGGTTTTGTTTTTAAACTATCATCTTACATCAATCATCTTCCATCCAATCTACAATTTTTCGTGACTAATGTACCGCACGAAACTTCTCTTTGCTATCGGCAAAGTCGTTTCTTCAAGCGGAAACTCTGATTTTACCTCTATTGCATACACTGCCGGCGCGGGTATATTGGTGCGATTTTTTAAAAGGGATAATTTGATATTTTCAAACGTGTTCACAAAATTGCGCTCCCACTCATCGACGTATTGCGCTTTTAAAGCCCTATATTTATCATTGTGTTTTTCAAAAAAACTCAAATAATAATAGTAAACCCGTGTAAAACGATACCCTTCTTGACATAAAAAGAAGTACCCCTCAGTATTTTCTAATGGTTGAATGCCGATGGGATAAATGGAGAGTTTATCCTCTACACTCCCGTATATTTCGGTGCCGATATCAATGGCATTTTTAATTTTAGGCACTGCGTAACGCGTAATGGCTTCCAATTCCTGCATGAGTTCATTATCTGCAATCAGCTCTTCGTAGAGTAATTCCAGCTTTTGAATCTGGATGCCTGTCAATCGTTTAGGAAATTGTTGTTGTAAAAAGCGCTTATTGTCTTTGAAAGCGATGATATTATTATAATGAAAAATAATATCTGAAAGATGAGGATAGAGTTTACTTTCATTAAAATAAGCATTAATGCGCTGTAAATAAGCCAAAAGGGTATATTTTTTTGATTCAAAATCAATATTCCCTTCCATAAACCAGGTTTCTGATAAAGTCATCATACAAGCTCCTCCTTATTTTTTTATAGTGTTAAACCAAGCAGCCAATAAGGCTTTTTAAATAAAATATATTTCCGGAGATTAAGTTAATGAAATATCCAATACCAGTCAACAAACGCCTGTTA
Source organism: Saprospiraceae bacterium (assembly GCA_031424515.1). Classification (GTDB taxonomy): domain Bacteria; phylum Bacteroidota; class Bacteroidia; order Chitinophagales; family Saprospiraceae; genus JAAFJT01. The sequence goes on along the minus strand of JANPHO010000642.1, from coordinate 3,644 downwards.
TTTTTTTATTCCAAAGAGAAACTTTAAAAAAAATTTAACAAACTCATCCAGCAAATACGCTACAAATCAATCGTGATTTATATTGCAGTAATTCTACATCAGGTAAGATTTTTTTAAATAATATATTTTTCAAATTAAAAAACAATACTTTTGGTTAATACCGAATTTTTCATATTTTTATACTTGAAAATATTTTTTGAAAACAAATTAAAAACCCACCTCCTAAGTTATGAGTAAATTTGATGAAGCGATGGATAAATATCGCGCTGCGTTGGCATCTTTTCCCATCGATGAGGATCTTTTGACAAAAGTAGCAAAAGGTCTCGGACCTTCAATCTATCTACCAGATGCATCACTTGTTTCTTGCAGTGACCAAACTGAGTTAGACCGTGTTAAAGCCAATTTTTTAATCAAAAAATGTGGTTTAGATGATAGCCCCTCACTTGATGCTGCTATCAAAAATGTTTGCGACAAATTGAAAGGTGTACAACGCAAAGATCGTGCTGTGTTTTACTACCTTTTAGTTGTTCAAGAAGGATTAGAAAGCAAGATTTTGAACTAATTTTCAAAAAAAGAATTGAACAATCAGCTATGTGTTTTTAACGCTTTAAAAGCACATAGCTGGTAGTTCTTAATCCCCCCTCAGTATTTTACGAAATTTTCCCTTCCAATCGGCTGAATAATATTGCATCCCCAACTATTTTTCTTATTTCCTCCATAAAGCGGCTCTATCTCCTCTCCTTTTTATACTTTTATATTTATTAAATTCAAATTTCAATAATCAATTTTTATGTCATCAAGAATATTATTCATCTCTCTTGTGCTATGCTTATCGGCTTGCACTGAAAAACCCAATGTTACAATGAAACAAGCTAATAAGACTGAAACGCCTATTGTAGAATCACCAATTGTTGGCGGCGACAAAGATGAACATGGCTGTATAGGTTCAGCTGGTTATTCATGGTCAATCGTAAAAAATGAGTGTATCCAAATTTTTAATTCAGGTATTCGACTCGACCCTCAAGCGGCTCATTTAGAGAAAACCATGTCTGCTTTTGCCGTTTTCAAATCAGATACTGACGATGCCCAAGCTGAAATTTTCTTACCCAATGAGCAAAAATCCGTCATTTTAACAAAAGTAGGAAAAGAAAATGCCGGTGAATGGAAAAATGATATCTACGTTTTAAAGCAATACAAAGGCATGTATATGTTAGAAGACAATAAAAAAACTTTGCTTTATCAAGGTTCAGCGGTTAAATAAAACTATCATTTTTAAATTAAAAATCCGTCTCACTTTTATGTTGTGGGACGGATTTTCTATTGAAACTATATTAAAAAACAGTTATTCTACCCTTTTAATCATCATTTCCAATATCTGAGTAGCGGCTTTTGGTATAACTGTCCCAGGTCCAAAAATGCCAGCCACACCGTTTTCATACAGGAAAGGATAATCTTGAGCGGGAATAACTCCACCTACAATCACTAAAATATCTTCTCGCCCCAGTTTTTTCAATTCAGAAATTGTCTCAGGCACGAGCGTTTTATGCCCTGCGGCTAAGGATGAAATGCCGATGATGTGTACATCATTTTCAGCCGCTTGACGAGCAGCTTCGGCAGGCGTTTGGAAAAGTGGCCCAATATCTACGTCGAAACCCAAGTCAGCAAAGCTGGTAGCGATGACTTTTGCGCCTCTATCATGTCCATCTTGACCCAATTTTGCAATCATGATGCGGGGGCGACGGCCTTCGAGTTTGGCAAATTCATCCGCTAAATTTTGGGCTTTTTTGAAATCGTCATTCATTTTTATTTCATTGCTATAAATACCTGATACAGAACGAGTTGTAGCAGTATAACGACCAAATACAATTTCTATAGCATCCGATATTTCACCCAAAGTAGCCCTTTTACGAGCACAATCAATCGCTGCTTCGAGTAAGTTGCCTTCGCCCGTTTTGGCAATGGATTCAAGGCGTTTTAAAGCCGCTTGTACTGAGGGGGTATCCCGCTCGGCCTTCATTTTATTGATGCGGGCGATTTGTGACTCTCGCACGGCAGCATTATCCACGTCCAATACTTCAATATCCGATTCTTCATCCGTTCTGAATACATTGACACCCACAATTAAATCCTTTCCACCATCAATCCGCGCCTGTTTTCGAGCCGCCGCTTCTTCAATGCGGAGTTTAGGCAGACCGTCTTCAATTGCCTTTGCCATACCGCCGAGTGCCTCCACTTCCTCTATCAGTTCCCAAGCTCTATGAGCCAGTTGTTCAGTCAAATATTCTACATAATAAGAGCCCGCCCACGGGTCGGTGGCTTTTGTAATATTCGTTTCTTTTTGAATAAAAATCTGGGTATCACGAGCAATTTTAGCTGAAAAATCAGTTGGCAAAGCGATGGCTTCATCAAGTGCATTGGTGTGAAGTGATTGCGTACCACCAAGTGTCGCTGCCATCGCTTCTATGCACGTTCGAGCCACATTGTTAAAAGGGTCTTGTTCCGTAAGACTCCAACCTGAGGTTTGACAATGCGTGCGCAAAGCCATACTTTTCTCTGATTTTGGATTGAATTGTTTTACCAATTTTGCCCAGAGCATACGCGCAGCCCGCATTTTAGCAATTTCCATAAAATGATTCATGCCGATACCCCAAAAGAAAGATAAACGCGGGGCAAAATTATCAATATCCAGACCTACTGCAAGCCCTGCTCGGATATACTCCAAACCATCAGCTAAAGTGTAAGCCAACTCAATATCCGCCGTACCGCCTGCCTCTTGAATATGATAACCAGATATGGAAATAGAGTTGAATTTAGGCATATACTGAGCTGTATAATCAAAAATATCGGCAATAATGCGCATCGATGGCTTGGGTGGATAGATGTAGGTATTGCGCACCATGAACTCCTTTAAAATATCATTTTGGATAGTTCCACTCAACTTATCGGGTGTAACGCCTTGTTCCTCAGCAGCAACTATATAAAATGCCATAATTGGTATTACCGCCCCGTTCATGGTCATCGAAACTGACATTTCATCAAGCGGAATTTGGTCGAAAAGGATTTTCATATCCTCCACGGAGTCAATGGCAACACCTGCTTTGCCCACGTCACCTTTTACCCGCTCATGGTCGCTGTCGTAACCCCTGTGAGTCGCCAAATCAAATGCTACTGAAAGCCCTTTTTGCCCTTGTGCCAAGTTGCGGCGATAGAAAGCATTGGAGGCTTCGGCAGTTGAAAAACCGGCATATTGGCGTATCGTCCACGGCTGTGTTACATACATGGAACTGTAAGGACCTCTTAAAAATGGTGCGATTCCTGCTACGAATCCTTTACTGCTTACCCCCCCGAGTAATCGGGGCTGGCTCTCAGTATCCGCAGCTGTATAAACTGATTTTATATCAATTTTCTCCGGAGTTGTCCACGTTTCATCAACTTGAGGAGCTGCATTTTTAAAAACGTGACGATTAAATTGTATTTTTCTAAAATCAGGCATTTTATTTTTTATTATATTTTGGTTTTATTCTAAAACAACATATATCTTTAACTTATTCGTAGTATTCAGGCCTAAAAGTTCAAGAATCAAAGATAAAGAAAAAAACAGAACATATATAGTTTTCTCGATATTTTCATTTTGGCGCACTTTA
>JANPHO010000641.1:0-7095 GCA_031424515.1 Saprospiraceae bacterium | reverse complement strand
AACACAATATCTCAATATCTCAATATCTCAATATCTCAATATCTCAATATCTCAATATCTCAATATCTCAATATCTCAATATCTCAATATCTCAATATCTCAATATCTCAATATCTCAATATCTTACTTAACCATTTCTTTTTTCTTCAAAGCCTTCTCTCTCCACTTTTTATTGATTTTCCACGTCAACCAAGCCGTCCCACTGCCCAATACCGCACCCACAAGCACATCACTTGGATAATGTACGTTCAGATACATTCTCGAATAACCTGTAGCAGCAGCCCAAGTGTAAGCGGGTACCACTACGTACCATTTCCGAAAATTTAAACTTAAGGAAGTCGCTATTGAAAATGTAGAAGAAGTATGCCCACTCGGGAAAGAAGGCGACCCCTCAGTAGTGAGGTTCTTTAAATCAGGATGCGTGATGTACGGACGCGGGCGATTCACCAAATATTTCAAAGCATAAGTACCTCCCAATGTTGCTGCAAAAGCCACACCCGTTTGGAAACCTTTCTCCTGCAAATCCTTATTTTTTTCAATAAGCCCAACGCCAAATATCAATAAAGGTGCTCCAATACTGAGGGGAGCAGCTGCATCACTCACAAATTTATTGAATTTATTATCCGAAGGGCTTTGCAGCTTACTCAAGTCTTTAAGTATTTGATAATCAATACTTTGTGCTGTGACTATCCCCATATTTGAAAGAAAAAGCAAAATGATTAATACAGTATTTTTCATTTTAAAATGTTAAAAAGTGTTAAAGTACGATAATTGTCGTACAAAAATTTTTATATACGACACTTATCGTACTATATTTGTCGTACATAGAATATTAAAGTGTAAAATTAGTTTTAAAATAGAATATAAAATGAATGATTTTATTAAACCCACGGAAGCTGAATTAGAGATTCTGCATATTTTATGGCAAAGTGGAGCCAGCAGCGTGCGTTATGTGAATGAAAAACTCTGCGAAAACCGCGAAGTAGGCTATACCACCACGCTCAAAATGATGCAAATGATGTTTGATAAAGGCTTATTGAGCCGCGACGACAGCACCCGCTCACATACATACGAAGCCATTTATAAACAGGAAGAAACACAGCAAAAGCTACTCAATCAGTTCGTCAATAGCACATTTAAAGGTTCTGCTATGCAATTGGTTATGCAAGCCCTTGGCAATCATGAAGCTACCGATGCAGAATTATCAGAAATAAAAGCATTGATAGAACAGATGGAAAATAAGGAGTGAGAAACAGTTTCAAAATATACCCCCTCAGTATTTAGCTCTAAATCAGGCAAAATTTACCTCTAAATTATTAAAAATGAACTGGTTAGATAGTATTCTCGACGATAATATGCAATTTGCTTTTGGCTGGACAGTCCTCCACTCCATCTGGCAAGGCATTCTCATAGCTTCAATTATGGCAATCCTATTGATGAGTGTAAAACATCTCACATCCAATGCCCGCTATTGGATAGCCAATTCAGCATTATTGACGATGTTGATATCATCAATTTTTACCTTTTATTATATCTACGAATCTAATTCGCAGGTAGGCTCAAATAGTGATCTTTTAACAGCTACAACCGAAAAAATAACCCTTGATTCAGGTATTTTAAACATATCGGACATGGTTGGAAACAGTGGATTTATCTATAATATTCTCCTTTTTTTCGATGAGCACATGCCTTTAATCGTCATTATATGGTTCATTGGTGTCATGTTCTTCATTCTCCGCTTGATGGGCGGATTGATGTATATTGAAATATTAAAAAATCGCCATTTACAACCCATTTCGGTAGGAACGCTCGCGGATAGTCCCGAATGGCAAGCCCGATTGAACGTTTTTAAAAATAAATTAAAGATAAAACAAGCCGTTTATCTCTACGAATCGGCTTTGGTAGGTGTTCCCATGGTCATTGGTTGGCTCAAACCCATGATACTAATCCCTATCGGAGCTGTCAATAATATGTCGGTCGCACAAGTAGAAGCCATTTTAGCCCATGAATTGGCGCACATTGCGGGCAGAGATTACCTAATAAATATCATTCAAACTATTGTCGAGATTTTATTCTATTACCATCCGGCCGTTTGGTGGATTTCAGCCAAAATCCGAGCAGAACGTGAAAACCGTTGCGACGATACCGCCATCCGCCTCTGTGGTAATTCCCTCACTTATGCCAAAGCACTTTTAGCCTTGCAGGAAATGCAACATCAAAACATCAGAACTTATGGATTAGCCATGACCTTTTCGGGTCAACGAAAAGGATTTTTATTAAAACGTATAAAAAGAATTCTTAATCAGCCACAAAATCGTTCTAACATCATGGAAAAGCTTGCAGCTACGGGTTTGTTGCTTGGGGTAGTCGCCACTCTCTCTTTCAGCAATTACAATAAACCCACAACTCCTCTATTGGACACCATTGCGCCTACGGAAATTGAAGCCTTCATGGGTGACACTATCCCGAAACGCAAGGGAGAAATCAAAATAACACAAGATAAAGATGGCCGCACTGTATTAATCGACATTAAAGACGGTGAAATCACCCGACTCAAAATTGACGACAAGGAAATTGACAAAGAAGATTTTGATAAATATCAAGATATTACTGATGACCTTGTTCAAAATCTACCAGTTCCGCCCGCGCCGCCTGCGCCACCTGCGTTTGGAGCGCCACCTGCACCACCCACTCCGCCTACACCACCGGCGTTTGGGGCACCTCCAGCACCTCCAGCGCCTCCTACTCCGCCTACACCACCGCGTAGGTCTAGCTATGGCTCAATTGACATTAAAAAAGAAAAAGATGAGCAAGGCAATACTATTTTAAGGATGGATAAAGGCAATGGTAAAATATCAGAAATAAGAATCACACCCGATAAGGAAGTGTACATAGATGGTGAAAAAGAGGAGGATAATAAGCACATAATACTCCGAGATATTGGAAAATTAAAGTTTTTTGATTTATCAGAGGGTGATTTTCCAAGAATGTTTAAAGAATTTGATATGACTTTTCCTCAGTTCGATTGGGATGGAGATATTCACAGATTTCCTTTTAAAAATTTGGATAGTAATGTGCTTATTAAAATTGACCCTAAATTTAAAAGCAGAATTAGGCTTTTTAATGATAGTAAGACAATGTTTAATGATGATATCATGAGAAATTTCGATATCGAGAGAGAGTTACTCAGAAAAAATGTCGATAAAATCAAACTGAATGGTGACAAAATGCGCCAAAATGCCGAAAAGATGTCGAAAGAACATTCGCAATTCTTTTTCAATAATGACGGCAATAACACCATTATTTGGAATCAAGACCCTAAATCAGCAATCGTAAAAGAATTAAAACGGGATGGCTTTATTAGTAAAGACAAAAAATCATATAAAATAGAGCTTTCGGACAAACGTCTTAAAATCAATAATAAAGAAATGCCGAAAGAGCTACATGAAAAATATATGAAAATATACCAAAACGGAAAATCAGATAAAAAAGGTACATTCAACGTCACGATTGAAGAAAGTGAGGATTGAATTGGAATTGAAAATATATGGTTAATCTTAAGCCCTGATAAGTCCATTAACTTATTAGGGTTTTTAATTTGTAGATGAGTAGTCTGGATAAAATAAATACTACTTACCCCCTCAGTAAAATAGAACTAAATCAGGTATTTTTTGTTTAAGTATTGGAATAAAAATCGATTTTTAAGCTGTTATTGTTCAATAATTTATCAGATAAAATAATATGGAAAACAAGGTAAAATTCAACGAGCTCACAAAAGAAGAGGAAAGAGTAATCGTGTATAAAGGCACAGAATATCCGAATACGGGTAAATTCAACAAGCATTACGAAGCAGGCGCTTACATTTGTCGTCGTTGCGACGCGCCGCTGTATCGCTCAGAATCCAAGTTCGACAGTGGCTGCGGCTGGCCTTCTTTCGATGACGAAATAGAAGGTGCTATTAAATACGTACCTGATGCAGATGGCTATAGAGTAGAAATAGTTTGTGCAAATTGTGGGGGGCATTTAGGGCATGTTTTCAATGGAGAGCGTTTTACACCTAAAAACGTGAGACATTGTGTCAACTCCGTATCATTGGACTTTGTCCCTGCTACAAAATAAAAAAAAATCGAACTGTCATTAAACAGAACGATTTTTTTACCACGTCGTTAGTAAAATTAAATTTTTATGTAGATAGTTTTTGCATTTTAAATTATCAGGTTAAGTCGCCTAACTAAGTATAAAACCATATTGAAAATGGGCGGCACAAATTTTCATTTTATAAAAAATGTAATTTGTAATTTATACAAAGTTAGCTTATTTAGTAAAGGCAAAAATAGACACTTCTGACATTTAGAAAGCCGATAAAGTGTTCAAATAATCGACTACCAATTTTACAAATTACTGATAATCAACTACTTACACCAAATAAATTCTATCAAATATTTGTCATCAGTAAGCCTATATTTTCAAGATTCAAAAAATATCACCAATATAAAAACGGTAACTCATAAAACATGAGCTACCGTCTTTTATATGCTAATATCAGAAATGCCAATTAAGCATCTTTTCTTTTCCTTCTCGTTTTAAACATTTCAACAACCTCTTTCTCTTTTATGAAGTGCAAATCAACGAATGTCCCTGAAATGAATTTTTTAACATCTTGATAATCACGTGCACGCTTATCAGTGAATTTAACCAAGCATTTACGCATATACTCCATCGATATATCTCTAATATTTTGGCTGAATTGTTCGTTTCCAAAAATATTGATGTATGAAATGTATATTTTTGAAATATTGAAATATTCGGTATATTCTTTCTCTTTAAGGTTGGTAATAAAGCGATACAAATAACCAAAAATCATACGGCGAACACACTCATTAATGGTAGAAAGTCCCTCATGGCTGTTGTAAAACTGCTTCACAGCTTCCATTACCTCTTGAGAAACATAACCTTTAGTGTGAACCACGTCCGCAATATTATAAAACGCTGAAATTTCGTCATCAATAGACTTATCAACCATAGAAGAAGCCTTCAATTCGGCTTTACCATCCAATTCGAAATGTTCTTGATGCATTTCGATGATGTACGACAAGTATTTTTCAGTAAATTCAGGTATTTCAACTCTAAGTTTATTAAAAATACGTGACACTTCTGCGCTATCCGACTCAGATAAATCAAAGAAGTTCATTGCGAAACACATTAATTGAATGTGCTCATTGGTATTAAAAAATGCATCATTTTTTACAGCATCAACGATATACTGGTTAAGGCTTGAATTATCTAAACCCTTACCTACCCTGTACATCAAAAATGTTTGTAATTCAGGATATTCAACTTTAAGTTCCGAAAAAGTAGCGGGAAAATCAGCCGTCAAGTAATTGTCCTTAGAAAACTGAGCCTTATACCGCTTATAAGCCATTTCACGCTCTTTAATTTCGCGATATTTGTCCAATTTATTACTTTGAAGGTAATATCTCAAACGCTTATTAGCGATCGAATTGATAAAGTCAGTAATCCAAATATCACTCGACACCGCAAAACCAACTTGAACAGTTTGTCCAATTCTCTTTTTGATATATTCAAAATTAGATGACTCAAGAATGGCGTTCAAAATTTCTTTGAAATGATCCTGTGGGCGCGTGTACTTGTACTGATTGTTGACTTGGCCCCTCAGTATAGAATAGCCTAAAATCTTAGGCAGGAACAATCCCTCGAAATAAGAGTTCAAAAGGATACGCTCTAAGGATATCAATTGTAGCGGATCATTGGCTGCAACCTCAATATATATTTTAAATATTTTAGATTCAAAAGCATCGCAAAGGGCTTTATACTCTGCTTCTTCTTCCGTTTCCATGTATTGTGATAAAAGCTCCGAGTTCTGAATATCCTCTGCTATTTTCTGTAATTTGGAGAGATACTTTTCATTTAAGTCCAGCATAGCTTATCTATTTTAAATACAAACCTGATGGAGCAACAATCGGCTACATCAGGTCTGTAAGAATTAAACAATATTTTTTTCTTAAAAATATGTTACAAATTAAAAAATATTTTATTACAAAAGCAAATGAAAATCAATTAATTATTCAGCTGCTGGTGTTTCATCTGTAGTAGCTTCTACAACTGGCTCTGCAGCAACTTCTGCAGCTGGTTCAACTACAGCTTCTGCTATCGGCTCCGCAGCAACAACTTCTTCTACAACTGGTTCAGGAATAGCTTCCACAATTGGCTCTGCTACAACCTCTGCAACTGGCTCAGGTGTAACTTCCACAACAGCTTCTTCGATAACCTCTGCAACTGGCTCCTCTACAACTTCTGGAATAACAACTGGCTTAGCCTTTGGCTTACCGAATACTGATTCTGCAAAAGCCTTTTTATCAGCCGCAGTTTTAGCAACAGTATCAGATATTTTCTTCTCTTTAACATCAATCCAAGCAGTATATTTTTCCATAGCTTGCTCAGCAGTTAAAGAACCTTTAGTTACACCACGAGTTAAGTGCTTACGGTACATTACGCCTTTGAAGCGCAAAATAGCGTGTACAGTATCAGTAGGTTGTGCGCCTTTTTGAAGCCATTCGAATGCTTTATCGCGGTCAATATCGATAGTAGCAGGCTTAGTCATTGGATTGTAAGTACCAATTTTTTCAATAAAACGGCCATCACGTGGTGAACGGCTATCAGCAATAACGATGTGATAAAACGGTGCTTTTTTACGACCGTGTCTCTGTAGTCTAATTTTAACAGACATTTGAAATATTATGAATTTGATTAAAAAATACCTACACAATTGGCAAGCCAACAATAGGTTATTCCAAAGCGAGCGCAAAGATATACTTTTTAAGTCAAAAAAAACAACTTTTTTGAAAAAAAATACTCGATTATAATAGCTAATACTGAGGGGAGGGAAAAAAAACTTACTATTATAGGAGATGTCCCATAAAATCACGTTTAGTATCCAAATAAAATTCATTCTCTGCCTTCGGTTCAATGATAATAGGCTGCCGACTGACAACTTCTATCCCAGATTCCAAAAAAGCTTCTACTTTTAGTGGATTATTGGTCAAAAGATGAATTTTTGAAATGTCTAAATCTTTT
>JANPHO010000640.1:0-5823 GCA_031424515.1 Saprospiraceae bacterium | reverse complement strand
AAATACTGAGGGGGTATATTCCTCTTCATTAAAACTTTGAAATTCAATAAGTTATAAATATATGAGTGCAATTGCCAATATTCAGCAACAATTAGACGAGAAGGAATACCAAATACTCAATTTGGGACCCACCCACCCTGCTACGCATGGTATTTTTCAGAACGTTCTGAAAATGGATGGTGAAATCATCCTTGATGCCGAATCAACAGTTGGTTATATTCATCGGGCTTTTGAAAAAATTGCTGAACGTAAGCCTTTATATCAAATTACAACTCTTACTGACCGCCTTAATTATTGCTCTTCACCCATCAATAATATGGGCTGGCACATGACCGTTGAAAAACTGATTGGTTGTGAAGTGCCTAAAAGAGCAGAATATCTACGGGTAATCATTATGGAATTGGCTCGGATTGCCGACCACATTGTTTGTGATACGGTTATTGCTGTGGACACAGGCGCTATGACGGGCTTCCTATACCTATATCAATGGCGTGAATTCATTTATGAAATATACGAAGAAGTTTGCGGTGCTCGTTTGACAACGAATATTGGACGGATTGGCGGTTTAGAGCGTGATTTTACTAAAAAAGCGTGGGATAAACTCGATCATTTTTTAAAAGAATTCCCAAAAGGATTGAAAGAGTTTGATAAATTAGTGAGCCGTAATAGGATTTTCATGGATAGGGTTATCGGTACGGGTGCTATTTCTGCTGAACGTGCTTTGAATTATGGTTTTACTGGTCCTAATTTACGTGCTGCGGGTGTGGATTATGATGTACGCGTTATGAATCCGTATTCATCTTATCAAGATTTTGAATTTGACATTCCGCTCGGCACAAGCGGCGATACTTTTGACCGTTATATGGTGCGCATGGAGGAAATGTGGCAATCACTTCGAATCATTGAGCAAGCTGTTAAAAATATGCCTGATGGTCTTTTCCATGCAGATTTACCAGAGTTTTATCACCCACCTAAGGAAAAAGTGTATTCTGAAATGGAAGCTTTGATTTATCATTTCAAAATAGTGATGGGAGAAGCAGAGATTCCTGCGGGTGAAGTGTATCATGCAGTGGAAGGTGGAAATGGAGAATTGGGTTATTATTTAGTTTCAGATGGAGGTCGCTCGCCTCAGCGTTTGCACTTCCGTCGCCCATGTTTTATCTATTATCAAGCTTATACAGAAATGATAAAAGGTGGAATGCTATCGGATGCTATCTTAGTTTTATCGAGTATGAATGTAATTGCTGGAGAATTGGATGCTTAAAACCGCAAAATTTCAATATTAAAGGAATTATTTTGAAAGTAATTTTCAATTTTGCAATTTTAATTTTCAAATTCTCTTAAAATACTGAGGGGTCAGTTTCATAAAATGAAAATAGGAATCATAGGCGCAACAGGCATGTTAGGACATCACACAGCAAAGGCTGTTATGGAAGCAGGACATGAATTGGCTGTGATACATCGCAAAGATTCCAAATTAGATAAAATCAATGACCTCATTTTTGAAAGCCGTATTGGAGATTTGAACGACCGCAATAGTTTAAATGAAGCAACGAAAGAGTTGGATTATCTTTTAAATTGCGGCGCATATTATCCCACTCTACCTTTGCCATTAAATAAGGAAATGGATATGGCAAAGCTTCAAATGGATAATTTTATTGAAGCAGGTAATCAAAATAATGTAAAAAAAATGCTCTACCTCGGTGGGGCAATTGCTTTGCCTAAAGCGGCAAACGGAATAGGTACAGAGGATTTAATTTATACATCAGCACCTGACGACAAAACGCCTTATGTGCAAGTGAAATGGCTGATGGATAAAATGGCAAGAGAAGCAGGCTTAGTTGTAGGTATTCCAAGTATGACATTTGGTGAATATGATTGGGTTCCTTCAACGGGTACTTTCATTGTTCGTTTAGCGAGTGGAAATATGCCTCAGTATGTAGAAGGAAATAGAAATGTGATTTATGCAGGTGATGCTGGTAGAGGAATTTTAGCGGCTATTGAAAAAGGTAGAAAAGGTGAACGCTATCTTTTAACAGGTAAAAATACCAATATGACTGAGATACTCAATACCATTGCTAAAATTGCGGGAGTAGAGCCGCCAAAGAAGCAAATACCTTTGGGAATGGCTAAAATGGTATCTAAAATTCAAGGTTTCAAATATCAATTATTCGGTACTATCCCTACTCTTTCAGCTACATCTATAGCAATTATGGGCTCGGGTCAGCATTTAGACGGTTCGAAAGCAAAACGAGAATTGGGTTTTGAAGCTAAAACAAGTTTTGAAGATGGATTTCAAAAAGCATACAATTGGTTTAAAGAAATGAACTTAATCCATAATAATAAAGGTGGAATTTAAGAAAAATACCGAGGGGGTGATTCGGAAAGATTGAAATTGAATTTTGAAACCAATTACAAGTTTTAATAAATAAATACACATTTTATGAATTTTTTTAACCCTTGGCATCATACACCGATTGGTGAAAATTCTCCCGAAATTGTCACTGGAATCATCGAAATTCCGAAAGCAACTCGGGCAAAATATGAATTAAACAAGGAAACGGGTCGTTTGAGGTTGGATAGAGTGATCTATTCTTCGATGTACTATCCAGCAAATTATGGTTTTATTCCTCAAACTTATTGCGACGACCATGACCCCTTGGATATATTGGTTCTTTCTCAAATTGATATTCGCTCTTTGTGTGAAGTAAATGCTAAAGTTATTGGTGTGATGCGGATGATTGACCAAGGCGAAGCAGATGATAAAATTATTGCGGTAGCGGCTGATGATATCAGTGTTTCACACATCAATGATATTTCAGAATTACCAGAGCATTTGTTGAGAGAACTAAGAAACTTCTTTGAAGATTATAAAAAATTGGAGAATAAATCTGTGGTAGTTGAAGACTTTTTAGGAAAGGAATTAGCGCTTGAAATTGTCAATAAAGCCATTGAAGACTATAAAGTGTACGCCATTGACAATAAAATTAAACCACTTAAAAAAAGAGAAATAAGCTAATTATGGATTATGAATTTTAATTATGTATTATTAAAACGCTGTAAGGTGCAATAATTCATGATTCATATTATAAAATCCATAATCTAAAATCCATAATTTTAGAAAAATATGACTGACGTTAAAAAAGAATTACAATTTTCACCTGAAACCCTTAAACGTGCTCAGGAAATCATCGCTCGTTATCCAGAAGGAAAACATAAATCGGCGTTAATTCCTTTGCTACATTTAGCACAAGATGAATTTGATGGTTGGTTAAGCCCTGAGGCTATGCAATATGTGGCTTCTTTACTCAATATCCAAGATATTGAAGCATATGAAGTGGCTTCATTTTACTCAATGTTTAATCTTAAAAAAAGAGGAAATTGCTTGATTGAGGTCTGTCAAACCAGTTCATGCTGGCTCATGGGTGCAGAAGATATTATGCGCCACCTTGAAAAACGCCTCAATATTGAAATGGGAGAAACTACGCCTGACGGAAAGTTCACAATTAAAGGTGTTGAATGTCTGGGTGCTTGCGGTTACGCACCCATGTTTCAAGTAGGTGATAAATTTCATGAGTTTTTAACTATTGAAAAAGTAGATGCGCTTTTGGATGGTTTTAATGAGGAGTTTAAAGTAAAACATTCGGCTTATTTGGATTAAAATATAATAATCAATACTTTAAATATTAAACAATGGTAACAAGTATTGACCAATTAGATGAAAATAAAAAATACTCTTATGCAGATTACCTTACTTGGAAATTCGATGGGTATGTTGAATTACTGAGGGGTAAGCTATCTCGTATGGCTGCACCGACCAGTGACCATCAACGGATGGTTTTACGATTGGGTACTTTGTTTGATAACTATTTAGCAGATAACCCTTGTAAGGTGTATCCTGCACCTTTTGATGTTCGTTTATTAGACCATAAAAAATCAACGGCGGATAAGGATATTTTCACTGTAGTTCAGCCCGATGTATGTGTTATATGTGATGAAAATAAGGTTGATAAAAAAGGTTGTTTGGGTTCACCTGATTTGATAGTTGAAATTTTATCTCCTTCTACAAAAAAGAAAGATGTTGAAGATAAATTTGAATTGTACGAATACAATGGTGTCAGAGAGTATTGGATAGTGAGTATTGAAGATGAAACCATTTTGGTATTTGACTTAGACGATACAGGAAATTATAAATTTAGAAAGCTGTATGGCGATAATGAAGGGATTATTCATTCAAACGCTATCGACGGTTTTAGTTTTAAATTAGAAAGACTCTTTTCAGCTAAAAGGTAAAATACTGAGGGGTTATAAAGAATTGACAATCAAGCATTTATAAATATATGGGTAAGAAATTATTATTAGATAAGGTCAATGTAGCGGGTATCCAGAGCTATGAAGTGTATCGTCGTGAGGGCGGTTATGCTTCAGTGGAAAAAGCTTTGAAAATGGAACAAGCAGCGATAGTTGAAGAGGTGAAAAAATCGGGCTTGCGTGGTCGTGGTGGCGCTGGTTTCCCGACGGGTATGAAATGGTCGTTTTTGGCTAAACCAGAAGGCGTGCCGCGTTATTTGGTTTGTAATGCCGACGAATCAGAGCCAGGTACTTTCAAAGACCGTTATTTGATGGAGAAAATCCCTCATTTATTGATTGAAGGTATGATTACATCTTCGATTGCGTTGGGTGCAAAGACGTCTTATATCTACATTCGTGGGGAATATGCTTACGTTTATAAAATCATGGAATATGCCTTAAAAGAGGCTTATGCTGCTGGTTGGTTGGGTAAAAATATTCAAGGTTCTGGTTTTGACCATGATTGTTATATGCAAATTGGCGCAGGTGCTTACATTTGTGGTGAAGAAACTGCTTTGTTGGAGTCACTTGAAGGTAAGCGGGGTAATCCACGCATTAAGCCGCCGTTTCCTGCCGTGGCGGGTCTGTATGGCTGCCCTACGGTAGTGAATAATGTTGAAACGATTGCGGCGGTGGTGCCGATTATTAATATGGGTGGCGAAGAATATGCTAAAATTGGCATTGGTCGCTCGACTGGTACTAAATTGATTTCGGCATCGGGTCATATTAATAAGCCGGGGGTTTATGAAATTGAATTGGGTGTACCCGTTGAAGAATTTATTTATAGCGATGAATATTGTGGCGGTATAAAAGGTGGACGTAAAATCAAGGCACTTGTGGCGGGTGGTTCGTCGGTGCCGATTTTGCCAGCCCATTTAATTACCACGACTGCAAAAGGTGAACCGCGTTTGATGACTTATGAAAGTTTGGCAGATGGTGGTTTTGCTTCGGGTACGATGTTGGGTTCGGGTGGTTTTATTGTGATGGATGAATCTACGAGTATCGTCAAAAACTTGTTTACATTTGCACGTTTTTATCACCATGAAAGCTGCGGACAGTGTTCACCATGTCGTGAAGGAACGGGCTGGATGGAGAAAATTATCAATAAAATACTGAGGGGCCAAGGCACAATGAAAGATATTGACCTCCTTTGGGATATTCAAGCAAAAATTGAAGGTAAAACGATTTGTCCGCTCGGTGATGCGGCAGCTTGGCCCGTTGCCAGTGCGATTCGCCATTTTAGAAGTGAATTTGAGGAATATATTCAAAACCCTTCTTCAATAGTGGATGTAAAGCATTATTATCGGTTGAATGGTTTGCAGCCTGCCTGATTAACTATTCAATATTTTAAATATTAAAATAGACATATTGATGCATAAAAAGATATTCTTTTTAATTTTAATTATTTTTCCAATTTCATTATTTACAGCAGATTTTTTAATAAAAAAAGTTATAGATTCTGAGATAAAGGAA
>JANPHO010000639.1:0-12102 GCA_031424515.1 Saprospiraceae bacterium | reverse complement strand
AACCGGCAAAACAATCCTCGCCAAAGGAATTATTTCGCGCTCCTTAGCAGATCAAAAAAAGGTCTACTATATTTACTACTGTTATAAACATTTTTCTTTAAACATACTAAAACAAATTACTATGAAAAACTCAAGTATCCGTTTGTCTGATCTTCAAGAAAGTAACATCAACCAGTTACTCGATTCTCAAATGTTAATGGTTCGCGGTGGCGGCGGCAGCAAAGGCTCCAAGAAAAAATCTAAGAAAGGCTCTAAGAAAGGTTCTAAGAAAAAATCTGGAAAAGGCGGTGGCGGCTATGGCTGTTATAACTACTGTGGATGCTGGTAATAACTTAAACCACTACTGATCATTCGAACGACTTCCTATGCCATAATGACATAGGAAGTCATTAATTTTATATCCATGAACAGATTATCAAAATACATCCTTAATCCAGCCCTCGAAATTATCAAAAGAGAAGAATACCCTTCACTCAATATTTCCATCGATAATAAAAATCCTTTATATCAACAACTCATTCGCCAAGAGCAATTTCTTTTAAGCAATAAAACAAGGGATAAAATACTCATTATTAATCCTGCCATAAAATTATTCTTGGAGACTTTTCAAACAGCTACTCATTTTCAAGCTGCCTTAAACAATTTCAGCCAAGCCTCTCAAATAGCCAAAGAGGAAGCTCTACCCGTGGCAGAATCTTTTTTTGAGAATATGAGAGAAAGGGGAGTTATCGTCACTTTGAATGCTGCCAATAAATGGTTGAAAAAAACCACTGAAAACCACCCACAAATAGGCGATGTTATTGATAATTATAAAATACTTACCCCCCTCAGTATATCAGGCTTTGTTCACATTTATTTATCCGAAAATACAGTTAGTAGTGAAAAAGTAATCTTAAAAATGCTGATTTTACCCGATAAAATGGCAACCAGAGGTAAAAAATTCTATTCAAAACGATTCCACCAAGAGTTTGAGATAATTTCAGAAATCGGAGAACATCCCCATATCTGTTCACTTTTGGAGTGGAATAAAGAGGAAAATTATGCTGTTTTAAAATATATTGAAGGAGAAAGTATCAGAAAAAAATTTGAAAATCCCAACGATATATCCCTTCCCGTCCGATTATCTATTTTTAAACAAATCATAGAAAGTGTAGCATTTATCCATCATAAAAAAATAATCCATGGCGATATTCATGCGAGTAATTTTTTAATTAATGACCACTTACACGTAACATTGATTGACTTTGACTTATCCAACCGTGAAAAGCTCAAACGTGGTGAAGTTGAGTGGGAAGGTGGCATTCATGAATATTTAGCTCCCGAAAAAATAGACATCAACTCATTCGATATGGTAAAAGAAAGGGCTGATTATTGCTCTGAAGTGTTTCAGTTAGGCGTTGTTTTTTACTATATCCTGTATCATCGGTTACCTTTTGAGGCATTAAGCTGGAATGAGCTAATTGATATAATCTCGAAAGAGGAGCCACCCTACCCCTCAGTATTAAGCAATGATGAGCCTATCCCAGATGTGTTTATTGGCTTTTTAAAGAAAATGCTTTCTAAAAATCCTAAAAAAAGATACTCGGATGCAATTAAGTTACTTGAGGCCTTTCCCGTTTTCAAATAAAGGTCGCATTAAGCTATTTCTTACTTGAAAAATTAAAATCTAAGCTGTATTTTTAAAAAAAATAGAATTAAAAATGCGAGCAGATCTAAAAAAAATGACCGTAGAAGAATACTTTAATTTTGAAAACACTTCAGATGTAAGACACGAATATTTTGACGCAAAACTATACACTATGCCGTATGACTTTAGAGATGGCAGAAATTTATGAAAAGTAAAACATGGCTTTTACTACAACAGGCGCGATACCCCTCAGTATCGCGCCTGTTTTTTAATAAAAACCATAAAATTGCTATAAAATACTATCCTGTAAAAACGGCGTTTCGTTTGGATAATCAGTAGTAAAATGCAAACCCCTACTTTCATGGCGCATTGAAGCCGAACGGGTAATCAAATATGCGATTGTAATCAAGTTGCGTAACTCGCATAACTGAGGGGATAAGGTCGTAGAATTATATAAATCCTCAGTCTCTTTATATAAAATGTACAACCTATCCGAAGCCCTTTTCAAACGTACATTTGAGCGCACAATACCCACATAATAGCTCATTATATCCTTCAATTCTTTTGTTCCTTGAGTTATCAAAACCATCTCTTGCGGGTCAGTTGTTCCCGCTGCATTCCAATCAGGGATACCTTCTTTAAAATGTATAGAATCCACCTTTTTTAATACATCCTCTGCAATACGGTGAGAAAATACCAAAGCCTCTAAAAGTGAGTTTGATGCCAAACGGTTAGCCCCGTGCAAGCCTGTACAGCTACATTCACCACTTGCATAAAGGTATTTAATGCCACTTTGCCCAATTTCATCCACTAAAATCCCTCCACATTGGTAATGACAAGCAGGCACCACGGGTATCATATCCTTCATGGGGTCAATACCAATGCTCATGCATTTATCATAAATCGTAGGAAAATGGTTATAAAATGCCTCTTTTTCTATGTGCCTACAATCTAAATACATACATTCCGTACCATAAATTTTCATTTCACTATCTATCGCCCGCGCCACAATATCACGAGGAGCTAAGGATTTACGAGCATCGTATTTCTGCATAAATTCCTCACCATTCGGTGTTTTTAGTATTGCACCAAAGCCGCGCACAGCTTCTGAAACCAAAAAATTTGGGTTTTCTCCCGCAGGATTATACAATGCTGTTGGGTGAAATTGCACAAACTCCATATTGGCAACCCTTGCTTTTGCTCTATACACCATCGCTATGCCATCGCCCGAAGCTATAATGGGATTAGTCGTATTTTTATAGACTTGACCCGTTCCGCCCGTACACATCACCGTCATTTTGGCTAAAACGGTTTCGATTTCACCCGTTTTTTTATTCAAAGCATAACATCCATAGCATTCAATATTGGGCGTTACCCTTGTGATATTATACCCTAAATGATGCTGTGTGATTATATCCACCGCAAAATAATGCTCATGAATGTGGATATTTGGATGATTTTTCGACTCCGCCACCAAAGCACGCTGAATCTCCCAGCCCGTTAAATCTTTATAATGTAAAATGCGGTTTTCAGTATGGCCGCCCTCACGTCCTAAATCATAATCATCGCCGTGCATATCAAATCGAGTGCCCCAATCAATGATTTCACGCACCCGTTGAGGACCCTCTTCTACCACAATTTCAACGATTTTTTTATCGCATAAGCCATCGCCCGCATCGAGTGTATCATCAATGTGTTTTTGATAATTGTCTTTTTCAATATTCCAAACCGCTGCCACGCCCCCCTGAGCATAACGCGTATTGGATTCATTTTCAACTGTTTTAGTCAAAACATCGATTTGCAAATCAGGTCGCTGACGGGCAATTTTAATCGCAAAACTCAATCCAGCAATACCGCCACCAATCACAAGAAGGTCAGTTTTCATATAAATCTATGATATTTAATTAAAAATGAGCCCGTTTAAAAACAGGGTGTGAAATTAAGCGATTTTACAGAGAATGATAAAATACTGAATTTATTTTTAAAAGCTTACTTCATCGCATTTTCAAAATACTTATCCGCATCTTTTTTCAACTGTATCAATGAAGGTTTATGAATGTACATCATATGCCCTGCTTCATAATACGTAAAATTCACATTCTTCTTTAATTCAGGTCGCAGTCCCATGTGATTGAACGTGTATTCTGCCGCAAAAAATGGGGTAGCTAAATCATAATACCCAGCACACACCCATACTTTCAAAGCAGAATTCTTATTCATTGCTTGTCGTAAAGTTTCAGCTACGTTCAAGTATTGATTCTGTACATTACTGTAATTCCACGGTTGTACCCTACCTGTTAACACCAAATAAGGCAAATCGTTCTCATATTTTAAATCTTGTCGAACATATTGATTCATCGTTGTTGAATAAGGGCCTGAAATAGTAGCATCCAAGCTTGGGTCAAATTCATTGCGCTCTCCTGCATTATCGTAATCAGTTCCAGTCATTCTGCCATCGAGTCGCCCCGCTGTTTTACCATCCCCCCTCAGTAATTCCTTGCAAAATCGGCTAATTTCAATGCGTAAATTAGCATTTTGAATATAATTTTTGGATAAACCTGTGAATTTAGAGAGTTTTTCAGCTACACAATTTTTCTCCGCATCCGTTGCCAAATCGCCTTTCATCAATACTAAATTATATTCATTGATAACAAAATCTCTGACGGCTTGCATCGTTTTATCCAAATCACCTTGATATTCAGGAGCAATTTTTTTATGATACCACGCCATAGCGGTGTAAGTAGGGACGAATAATTCATAAGGTAAATCATTTCCTTTTTCAAAACGAGCCGTTTGAAAATTTAAAATGGATGAAATCAAAACCACACCATTGATATACATATTATATTTATCTTGCAAATAACCCGAAAGGCCAGCCGCCCGAGTAGTCCCATAACTCTCACCAGCCAAAAATTTTGGCGAACCCCAACGCACAAACTTAGTCGCATGAAGGCGAATAAACTCTCCAACGGATTCAATATCTTCTACATACCCCAAAAATTGGCGTTCATTTTCACCCGTAACTGCTCGACTATAACCAGTGTTGACGGGGTCAATAAAGCATAAATCCGTTTTATCCAACCAACTGAATTCATTATTTTGATACGAATAAGGGGGCGTCAAAGCATCCCCTTTATCCGTCATTGGGATTCTTTTGGGTCCAATTAGCCCCATGTGCAACCAAACTGAAGCCGAACCGGGACCGCCATTAAAAGTGTAAGTAATCGGGCGTTTGGTCAAATCCCCTACTCCATCTTTAGTATAATAAACAAAAAAGACATTGGCTTTTGCTTTACCACTTTCATCTTTAAGGGTCATATAGCCCGTTCGAGCAGTATAATTGATAGTTTGGCCATTGATTGTCACCTGACCCTTAGTTTCTACGGGTGGCGGTGGCGGAATTACGACAGCGGGTGTCTCAGCTTTTTTATCTGAACTCGTACTTGGGCTTTGCGCGATTAGTGAATGATTTATAAATAAAATAACTATTAAAAAGGTTTTAAAATGTCTCATTTTGTTGAATATATGGTTTGATGAAATAAAAATGTGGTATTTTCAAGTAAAATAAATTAAAACAGACTTCTTTTTATCTGCAATTAGTCCATGACTTAATTTTTTTAGACATAAATTAATATTAGAGTTACCCCTCAGTATTATAGAACTTGATAGAGCCAAATACACTCATATTTTTTACCATTTGTCGAACAATTAAACATAAAAAATACTTTTTGCGATTTATTTTCTGATATTTGTTAGGTAAATTTTATTTGGTAACTATACTTTAAAATCCTTCTTATTATGAAAAAATCTTTTTTAAAAGGCTTAATCTGCCTTTTTTTACTTCAATGCTCTGTTTCTATTTTTGCACAACAATTCAAGGTGATGGTCTTCACTAAAACCGATGGTTTTCACCATGAATCCATTAATGAAGGTGTTACTGCTTTAAAACAATTAGCTGTTCGCAACAATTTCACCATCGAATGGCAAGAAAATGCATCCGTTTTTAATGATAAAAATTTAGAAAAATTTCAAGCAGTCATATTCCTCAACACTACAGGCAATATCCTCAACGAAGAACAACAAGCCGCTTTTGAGAAATTCATTAGAGCAGGAAAAGGGTTTGTTGGTATTCATAGTGCCAGTGATACCGAATATGATTGGGTTTGGTACACTAAAATGGTGGGCATGATGTTTAAAATACATCCACAACAACAAACAGCTTATTTGAAAGTGGAAGACAGCAACTTCCCAGGCATGGAGCGTTTTCCTAAAAAACTCTTGTGGACGGATGAATGGTACGAGTTCAGTACGCCCGCAAAATCCACGGATTTAAAAGTCTTGGTTTCGATTGATGAAAAATCGTATGACCCCAAAGCAAAATGGGGCGACAATGAAGGTAAAGGCATGGGTTTTCATCCCATTTCATGGTATCATAATTATGATGGTGGTCGTGCATTTTATACCGCTTTAGGGCATATTCCCCTCGTTTATTCCGACCAAACTTTCCTCGACCATGTGTACGGTGGCATTTATTGGGCAGCTACGGGTAAGGGGCTGTAGTAGATTTATTAAGAACCAATAGCTCGTAAACCAGAGGAAGTTACGAGCTATTGATTTTTTATAACTTATTTTAAGCTCTATCAATCTCTTTAAGTTCGTATGTTTTACCGTCTTTTTTAACTAAGCCTACTTCAACAATTTCATCAAAATACATTTTTACTACATCGGATAGACCTTCCGAGACTTTAATTTTTTTCTTGAAAGATTCTGTACCTTTTGATGGTAAAATTTTAATTGTATTTTGTTGGGCATCAGCTATTTTCAACGTTCCTGTAATTTTAATAAAATCAGGTGCTTGTTGATTTTCGATTTCGTTTTTATCTGCTTTTATACTAATAATTTCTTGATTAAAAGTATCTTGTTTACGTTGCAGTGCAATAGCTTTTTGATGTCCGTTTCTGACAATCGTAAATCCTGTTTGCCTTATTCTATCCCCATCTGGAGCCAATACCTTTGTTAAACTGATAAAATTTTCGTAATAATTTTTGTCATTAATCTTGGCTTTCAATCCAGAATAATCCGCACGATTTATTAAGTCAACACAGTCTATTATCTCTTCTATTACTTCTTCTTGAATGTTTTTCTCTTCAAACATTTCTGTTTGATTTGTTTGTTTCCCTAATTTTATAACTACTGCAAAACTTGCAGCCATAGGAGCTGAGAAAAAAGGTTCAAATAAGTTTTTTATATTATCATCTACTTTTGGGCCACTTCTATAAGCTATTTTAAGCTTCCTCTCAGCTGTACGGTATGTTAATTTTTCAATCGCTTCATAACGGTTTAAAAATTCACGAGAATTGATTTTACCAAACCCTACTTCATTACCACTAAATGACAATAAAAACTCAGTGCTATCTAATTCTGTATTTTTTAGTTCTAAATGACGAAAAAAATTAATATCTTCATATAAATCACGCAATTCATCTGCTATTTCTATAGGAGGGTTTCCTACTAAACCAAATGCAACCATTTTTTCTGCTTCTCTAAACTTCTTGCATTTCAATGCTAAAGATGCAGCACTTCTGAATAAAACAGAGCGTGTTGGTTCTCTTGATTCATCAGCTAAAAAACTCAATGCAGCTTCTCTTTCCAACTGAAAAGCCTCTTCATACAAATGCAAAGCCGTCCTTTCATCACCCTGTATTTGGGAAACGTAGGCATCTTGAGCTAATATCATTGCTTTTCTATGCACTTGTTTTGTATTTGAGTTGTCCATTATTTTAAAATATAAAGAGCTTCTGGTTTTGAAAATTCTATAATTGAAACGAATGCAGGTACATTAGAGTTGTCAGATTGTTGAGTTTGTGGAAATTTAATTTTCAAACGATTTTTTATAGTATTTGAACCGTTCTCTCTTTTAATACCAGATACTTCCAAACGAGCAACAAAATCAAAATTATCCCCTTTACTTAACCAAAAATCTACTCCATCCCCTTTTTTAGATGTTTCAATATCATCAAAACCAGTTAATCTTGAAGCCAATAGAAGAGCAATACACATAGCTGCGTGGTCAGTTGTGCGATTCTCATCTCTATACGTTGCCACCATTTTGGACGAAATCTCTGTTGCCCATTCAATTGATAGCGCTTCTCTTATCATGTTTTTTTCGTGCTTAAAGGACAATAAATCAGTCGGAGATGAATGTTTTTGTGAATTTAAACAAAGGGTACAACATTCAACCATCATGCCTGCAAAATTAGAAGATAATATATTTTCTAATTGTGTGTATAAGTCTTCAATTTTTATGCTATTCATTAAATAATGTGTCTTTTCTGAGTAAATCATTATTATATCGTTGCAATATACTATTAGAAATCAATTATGAAAGTATTTTTTTCATTATTTTAAAAAAATCAAGATTGAATAAAGTATCGAAATTCTTACTCTAATATATTTATGAAAGTAATTTTTAGAGTGAAAATTTAACTAAGCAAGATAATGAATTCATTGTTTTCATCTGTCCCCTCTATAAAGTGATGGCGTAGATACACTCTTACACATTTCTTATATTAAACCCGAATACAACTTTTGGTAAGCTAACCGATTATTTTACTTTTGTTCAAATTGAAAAAGCTTATGAAAAAAATTAAATTTTATATCGTTGATGTTTTTGCCAATCAGAAATATGGTGGCAATCAATTGGCTGTTTTTGTGGATTTAAAAAATGAACTTTCCGATGCCATGATGCAACAAATGGCAACCGAGATAAATTTTGCGGAAACCACTTTTATAAAAGCGGATAAAGGTAACCAACGTTATGATGTGCGCATATTCACGCCTGAGCATGAAGTGCCTTTTGCGGGGCATCCTTCGCTGGGTACGAGTTATATTTTATCGAAACATCTTTCGGCTAAAAATCATAGTAACTTAGTTTTGGAGTTAAAACACTCGGATATTGATATTTTAATAGAGCAACCCGATAATTTGGAGGAAAGCACTTTTTATATGACACAGGCTCAACCCGAATTTAGAGAAACTTTTAACCATTCCGAAATTGTTGAAGAATTAGGCATACCCCTCAGTAATTTGGATTTGGAAATGCCTATCCAAGAAATAACGACTGGATTACCTTATATTTTGATACCCCTCAGTAATTTGAGTGCGATGGAAGCCCTTAATTTTGATTATGCAACGCTTGAAAAGTTTTTATTCGCCCGTAAAAAATACAGAACGAATAGTGTCACGGGACATTCAACTTCATTCTTCTTTTTTACAAAAGAAACTTATGAAAAAGGGAATCATTTTAACACTCGAATGATGCTTCTTGAAAATGGAAAACGCTCAGAGGATGCCGCCACAGGTAGTGCAAATGGCTGTTTTTTAGCGTATATATTAAAATATGTGAATCCGGAAATCAAAGCCACTGTAGAGCAAGGTTTTCAAATAAATAGGAAATCATATATTTATTTGAATGGTTCTTTTAAAGATGAAAAGTACAAAATTCAAGTAGGTGGACGAGTAAAAGCTGTGTCGGAGGGGTTTTGGTATGTCTAAAATAATCACAAGGCTTTCTTGAAAATTGTAAAATATTCAAAAAAGCCATGTGATCATTTTTACTTATTATTCACATTTACAATCACAATAACGAGGTACTATAACCGTAACACGTTTTACAAGAGGACTACTGCATCCACTTACACTTACAAAATAAAGCCCTGCCGAACTAACAGTGATGCATCGTGTAGTTGCACCAGTATTCCACATATAAGATGCAAATCCTTCTGGTGCACAAAGTTCAGTTGATTTGCCTGGACATATTTGATCTAAACCCGTAATGGGAACAAAACCCACTGTAACCGTTACAGAATTTGACTTTTTACATCCCGTGGCAGTAATCGTTTCAGTCAATGTATAGGTCGTTGTTATTGATGGATTTGCCATTGGATTGGATTTAGTGGCATCGTCAAGTCCTGTCGAAGGCGTCCATAAATAGGTACTACCTGCTACGGGAGCGGCTCCAATAGTAACGCTGTTGCCGTCACAGATACCCAAATTACTACCAGTAGTCGCATTGGGTAATGGATTAGCGATAATCACCTTACTTCCGATATTGATACACCCATTTGCATTTCTAATAACAACTGAATATGCGCCAGCTCCTGCTGAAATACAATCCGTTGTAGCGCCAGTACTCCACAAATAAGTTAAAGGATTTGCAATAGTAGAGGGCGGTGCACAAATAGTCGTCATTTCACCTTGGCATACAGCATTAGCACCCGTGATAATATTGCTTGGCAGAGGATTTACCGTCACTACAATATTATTTGAGTTTACACTACCACAAGAGTTTGTATTGGTTACAAAATAATCACCCGCAGCAGTTACAGTTATGCTTGGTGTAGTTTGTCCTCCAGGTTGCCAAGTGCCACCCACATTTCCTGAAAGAACGACGCTCCCACCCGCACAAAAAGATGTTAGTCCAGTAATCACGGAAGGCGTAGGTTGAGGCTGGACAGTCACATCTATGCTACACATATTAGTACACCCCATTGGTCCAGCAGTAACGGTAACTGTAACAGAATATGAACCCGCTATATTCACTATAATAGAATTTACTAACGGGCCCATAGCACCTGTACTCCACTCATAATTTACTGCCCCCGCAGGTACGCTAAGCGTTATTGATCCACCTTGGCAAATAGTAGTATTGCCAGAGATACTACACGTAGCAGGGGAACCAACCGTAACAGTTGCCATATTTGACTTCTGGCAACCCGTAGCGGTAATGGTTTCGGTTAAAGTATAAGTTGTTGTTGCCACAGGACTGGCTATCGGATTGGATACTGTCGTTGAACTCAAGCCCGCAGCAGGCGTCCATAAATAGGTATTGCCCGAGACTGGATTGGCACCGAGTTGAACGCTATTGCCGTTACAAATCGTAACATTGCCGCCAGTGGTTGCTGCGGGTAATGGATTGACGGTTACAATTATGTGATTGGATATAACGCTGCGACAACCGCTGGTGTTTGTAATAAAATAATCACCCGCAGTAGAAACTGTTATTGAAGTTGTTGTTTCTCCTGTACTCCATGTTCCTCCAATATTTCCGGAAAGCACAATGCTGCCACCTTGACAAAAGGATGGAGTTGAGCCACCTGTTGAGGAAGTAATAACTGAAGCAACCGGCCGCAGGCCTAAAGTAACCGCATTATTTTCTGTGGAAATTGCTCCCATTGTTGAAAGAGCTCTGCCTTCCAACGAGGCATTTCCCAATAAACTAATTGCGCCATTTGCCAATATATTGCCTTTGAAAATAGTACCATTAGCCAAAGTGACCATACCATTAATTTGCCAATATATATTACAATAATTGGCTCCATTAATGAGTGTAACTTTTGCATTGGTGCTTGTAGCAAATGCACCATCTATTTTAAAAATAAATATGGCATTCGGATTATTCTGCGCATCCAAAGTTAATTCTCCGTTTAAAGTTGAAGCGGCTCCCAAACAATAAACGTTGGGAGTAAGCAACTGACCGCTTCCCATTGTAGTGGATAAAACTAAACCACAGGTAATTGGACTGATACTCCCATAAGCAAGCGCCAAATCTGAAGCGGCTTGGGCTGAAACGGCATCCGCTACGTGGGTTTGTCCGTTTATAATACCAGGAGGAAAACCATTAAAAGCACCTACATTAGTGCCAATATCACCAGTTATCACAGTTGTTCCTGTGTTATTAATTGCCCCTGCGGCTGTAAATAGCGCAAAATCTGCCGCCGCACCCAAGTTTGGCGCTTGTCCGAAAAGTACATTGGGTACTAAAAACAGAATTACTGCTGATAGTACATTTAGTAGTTTGGTTTTCATTTTAATAGAATTATAATTATTAAAAAATTCACTTTCAAGTTCAAAAAAGGATACTACTTTCAATAATTTCAAAAAAATACTGAGGGGATATCTTTTAGGATAGTCCCAAATAATCTTTTAAAAAACAGGAAGTCATAAGCATTTCACCTGACTAAATGTATTATGTAGGGTGTTTTTAGAGTACTTTCATGAAACACAAATGGTGTATTTTCCAAGACAATGATGGAAAACTCAGTTGAAAGCAAAGGAAAGCCAAGACAGAAAAGTCCTAAAAAAGTGGTCGGTTGTGGGAAATGTATTTGAAAAGCGGTTAACTATATGCTCATGGACTTAATGTACATTGGGTTCAGTTTATGCGTTCGTTTTTGAATAATGTCAAATTTTACGCTATTTGTTCATGTAGGGTTGCTTCATTTCTTTGAATTTAGGTGTAATGGAATTATTACTTTACAAAGGTAGCGGTCATTTTAAGAAGCACCCATGATTGGTACACACACACAGAGGGATGAAAAAAGCGTTATAATACGGAACTAAACCATATTATAAATGAATAAGATAGAATTTGAACAAATAATTGAGCGAGGCTGCGGGATAGATGTACACGAGAG
>JANPHO010000638.1:0-10595 GCA_031424515.1 Saprospiraceae bacterium | reverse complement strand
GCTCCACATACTGAGGGGTTAGCTCAAGCAAAAAAAAATATCAACCAAGAACTTCTAAAACCCCTCAAATGGCGCAATGTAGGACCATTCAGAGGCGGTAGAAGTACAGCAGTAGCTGGTCATGCCGATCAACCGCTAACTTTTTACTTCGGTGCTACTGGTGGTGGTGTCTGGAAAACCATTGATGGTGGTATGCGCTGGCTCCCCGTTTCAGATTCTACTTTCCAATCATCGTCAGTTGGAGCGATTACAGTTGCACCATCTGACCCTAATATTATCTATGCTGGTACAGGAGAAACGGACATTAGAGGTAATATTTCGGGTGGCGATGGCGTCTATAAATCTACGGATGCAGGAAAATCTTGGAAGAACATTGGCTTAAAAAAGTCATGGGGTATTGCTCGGATTGTGGTCAATCCAACCAACCCGAATATTGTATACGTGGCTTCATTGGGTAACCCTTTTGGCAGAACCAAAAAGCCGATGAATGCTGAAGATAGAGGAGTATATCGTTCCATGGACGGTGGTGCCACATGGCAACAAGTCCTCGCTCCTACCAACGATAAAACGGGCGCCATTGAGGTGCATATTGACCCAACCAATCCCTCAGTATTGTATGCGGCTCTTTGGGAATGTTTTAGAAATAACCACATGATGAGCAGTGGTGGAGAAGGTTCTGGATTGTATAAATCCACTGATGGCGGTAGCACTTGGGTAAATATATCCCAAAAACCAGGTTTACCAGTCGGTATTTTGGGTAAAATGGGCGTCGCTGTTTCACCTTTTAATGGTAATCGAATTTGGGCAATTATTGAAAATAAAAGTGGGGGTTTGTTCCGTAGCGATGATGGTGGTGAAACTTGGACACGCACCAGCAACGATAAAAATCTATGGCAACGTCCTTGGTATTACTGCGAAATTGAAGCCGACCCAGGTACGCCCGAAGGCATTTATGTCATGAATGTTGGTTTTCAATATTCCAATGATGGTGGTAAAACTTTCCGTCAAATCCAAGTCGGACATGGCGATACACATGATATGTGGATAAATCCTAAAAATGCCCAAAATTTCATTTTGGGTGACGATGGTGGTGCTGAAATAACTTATAACCAAGGTAAAACGTTCACTGAACTGGATATACCTACTTGTCAATTTTATCATATTTCAGTAGATAATGATTTCCCTTATCATCTGTACGGTGCGCAGCAGGATAATTCATCTCTTCGAACATCCAGCAGAAATACAGGTGGTTTTTCTATGACACGCCAAGATTGGGAAGTTGTCGCGGGTGGTGAAAGTGGTTATGTAGTCAGCGACCCTACTAATTCAGACATCGTTTACGGTGGCAATTATATGGGGCAACTGGATAAAGGTAATCTTAAAACGGGTCAAACTCAAGAGGTTTCTCCTTATCCTGTTCAATATTTAGGCGACGGCGCTGATGCCATGAAATACCGTTTTCAATGGACATATCCAGTTGTATTTAGCCCTCATAATCCAAAAGTCATGTATGCTACATCGCAATATGTGCATAAAACAACTGATGGAGCGCAAAGTTGGGAAGTCATTTCACCCGATTTGACGAGAGCTGATACCAATACAACCAAATCAAGTGGCGGTCCTATTACAAAAGACAATACAGGTGCTGAAACATTTGCTACCATTTTCACATTCGTAGAATCATATCTTCAAAAAGGTGTTTTTTGGACTGGTAGCGACGATGGTTACGTGCATATTTCAAAGGATGAGGGTAAAAATTGGACTAAATTAAATATCCCTGGCTTACCTGATTGGGCTATGATAAGCATTATTGAAGCGGGTAGATTTGACGCGGGTACAGCCTACTTGGCCGCTAACCGCTATAAAGTGGATGATACAAAGCCTTATTTATTTAAAACCAAGGATTTCGGTAAAACTTGGACTAAAATTACTGAGGGATTACCCGAAAATGCTTTCTGTCGTGTCATTCGCGAAGACCCAAATAAAAAAGGTTTGCTTTATGCAGGTACTGAAATCGGCATTTTCGTTTCTTTTAACGATGGCGACAATTGGTATCCTTTGAATAATAATTTACCTATTACACCTATTCATGATTTGCAAATACAAGCACGTGAGAAAGACCTTTGTGTAGCTACTCATGGTCGTGCTTTTTGGATAATGGACAATCTTGAGCCATTGTACCAAATCATGGACAACCCCTCAGTAGCGGATAAAAAAGCACACCTTTTCGCTCCAGAGTCTTCATGGCGTGTAGGTGGTGCAGCAAACCCAATGGCGTTAACTATGCAAAATGGTGAAAATGCACCCAATGGAGTTATGGTCAATTACTTCTTAAAAGAAAAGCCAAAAGAAGAGGTTTTATTGAAATTTACGAATGAAAGAGGTGATTCTATTATTACTTATTCAAGTATCAAAGATAAAAAAGGTAAAGCTTTAGAAATCAGTAAAGAATTTTACCAAAAAGAAAAAATAGAACGCCCAGGCGTAACCTCCGCGGACGGTGGTATGAACACATTTATATGGGATATGCGCTATCCAGATGCCACAGATACTGAGGGGACTCCTGCTATGATGTGGTCAGGTCAAGTTACGGGACCGAAAGTGCCTCCCGGAAAATACACAGTAGAATTATTGGTGGGAAAAGAATCAGTTGGAAAACAAGCATTTGAAATTAAAAAAGACCCAAGAGTGGAAGCTACTACTGAGGAAATTGCGGAAAGCGTTAAGTTTCAATTAAAAGTTAAAGATAAATTAAGTGAAACGCATAAAGCTGTCAACGACCTCAGAACAGTTAGAAAACAAATAACTGATTACAGCGCTTCTATTCAAGATTCAGTATTTAAAAAAGAATTGGAAGTCATTTCAAAGCCTATGTTAGCTAAGCTACAAGGCGTGGAAGATGAACTTATTCAACACAAAGCAAAGGCTTTCCAAGATCTTTTGGCTTTGCCTATCAAATTGAATGATAAAATTGCGGGATTGGGTTCAGTAGCTGCATCGGCGGATTCTAAGCCAAACAAACAAGTTCAGGATGCATTCAGCGATTTGTCGTATAAAGTGGATGAGCAATTGACAAAATTGGCTAAAGTCATCAATGATGATGTCCCTAAATTCAATCAAAAAGCGGAAAGTTACAAAACAAGTGTAATCAAATTGAATAACGTAATCAAGCCATAATTTGATTAAAAAGAAATTCACTTTTCCTAATAACAAATCCTCATTGAAATCTGAAAAGATATTTCAATGAGGATTTTTTTTATTAAGATATAAAACGCTAAGAAAATTTTATCTGAGTAACAAGTATATATCTTATCAAAATAAATAAGTTTAGAACTGATGCAAATAATGGTTTGAAAAAGAAATTTAGAAACAAAAACTACGCTTCTAATTTCTTTAAAATCTTTCTTTTTATGAATTGGTTAATTCAAAGGGTTGTAAATCCTCTAAAACAGAATGTTATCTTTTACCATAATTAATGTTTGGAATTAATCCATTCATAAGTAAATAGTTTTTGTGACATCGTTTCTAAATGCAGTTAAAATGTTTAAAAAAAGCAAACAATTTATCTTCATTTTATAAAAAATGTAATAAATTGATATTCAATTATTTATAAAATACAATTCAGGTGAATAAATAAAAAATATTTTTACGCGTTTTATTTGCCCCTAAATTTGTGCCGTCAATTTTTAGCTTTTTTGGCATTCTTGGCTTAATTCTTTCTTAATCACGGTATATATCACTATTTAAAATCAATACCAAATGAATAGGCGTGCTTTCATATCAGTTGCTTTTTTAAGCGGACTTACTGCGGACAAACTTTTTTCTTCTTCCTTTTTTAAAACCTCTACTCCTCAAAGATTCGATATCTTTTTGAAATCCATTAATGTGAAGGTTAAGAAAAAAATTCTTTTGAGCGATAATTTGCTGGCATCAGCTTACGAAGGGAATGCTCAAAACTGGATAAAAACTGGTTATGCTGCTTTTGGTAGTGATTACTTTTTGAGTAAAAACGACCAATTAGCTTTGTTTCCCATCGAACTTTATAATGCATCAATTGGACAAATCGATTTAGCCTTACTTTGTCTTGAAAAAAGCACGGATGGTAATTGGCACGCTTTGAGCCCAATCACAGCATTTCATATTGAAGCTTTAGCGTTAGCAAGTACAGAATTAGCGCTTGATAATTTTGAAAACTTCATACTCCCTTCCTCAAAGTCAACTTCCATACCTTTTTCATTTTGCACAGCCAATGGTCATGTATCCTGTAAAGTTTCAATGAAAGAATCCATTACGATTATTGATGCCGCAATCTTTAAAGGACAAGAAGCTATATGGCAAAAACAGTTTTATTCTGAGCATAATTTAAGGGTGCAAAGTATTGCTGAACTTGCATAATCTCTAATTTCAATTTAAGTTTGAATATTACAAAATAATTTTAAATAATTCATAAAATATTTAAAATCAATTACTTGTATTCATTTTGTTGAAAAACTAGAACCAATCCTCAAATTTTAATATCCAATTTAAAGTATAAATATATATCCAATGGCAGAACCATTTCTTTCAGAGATTAGAATTATGTCTTACAGTTTTGCGCCCAAAGGATGGGCATTATGCAACGGACAACTTTTGCCTATTAATCAAAATCAGGCTTTATTTTCATTACTTGGCACTACATATGGAGGAGATGGCCGTGTGAATTTTGCGTTACCTAATATGCAAGGAAGAGTCCCAATCCATACAGGTAATGGACATACTCTCGGGGAACGAGCCGGTGAACAAGCCCACACTTTAACCATTAATGAATTACCGACGCATACACATGGATTAAATGGTTCGTCGGTACAAGCTTCAACGAATGTACCTGCGAGCAACACCACTTCCTGGGGCGTTAGCAAACCCAATCAGATATATAATAACGGCGGTCAAAATTTAGCAGCCATGAATGCTGCTTCGATGACATCAGTAGGAGGAAGTCAAGCGCATATGAATATGCAACCCTATTTAGTGCTTAATTTTTCAATAGCCTTACAGGGTATTTTTCCTTCTCAGAACTAAGAGTAAGTTTTGAATTCTATTTTAAAAAAGTAAAAATAGAATTCATAAAATAAGTAAGTGAACTTAAATAATCGGCACAATTTAGTTCAGTTTTTAAACTTGAAGCAAGTTATAATTAACTGAAAATTAAGTATTTAGATTAAAATATTAAATTATCGATTATTGAGATTGAACTACTTACTCTAATTAAAATCCAGTTTTTATTATTTTTTTATAATAATTGATTTAAAACAATGGCACAACCTTACGTCGGAGAAATAAGAATATTTGCTGGAAATTTTGCCCCCGCAGGCTGGATGTTTTGTGAAGGTCAATTGCTACCTATATCAGAGTATGAAACATTATTTGTGTTAATTGGTACTTCTTACGGCGGTGATGGACAAGAGACTTTTGCTTTGCCTGATATGAGAGGACGAATTCCTATACACATGGGGAGTGGCTATAACTTAGCTGAAACAGGTGGCGTTGAAGAAGTCACTTTGACAACCAGTCAGATACCTTCGCACAACCATTCGATACTCGCTTCAACAGATATTCCGAATAGCAGTAGCCCAAAAGGTGCGTATTTATCCAATGCGGTAACTGGGCAAAAAGTGTATTCAACGGCTACACCCACTTTAGCTCAAAATCCCAATATGGTATCACCTACTGGCGGGGCTCAACCGCATACTAACTTTCAGCCTTATTTATGCGTTGATTTTATCATTTCTATGTTTGGTATTTTCCCTTCTCCAACTTAGAGTTTAAGCAGTTTCGAGGGTTATTTTCATTAAAATTTAAAATAAATATTCGATATATCATGGATCCATTTGTAGCAGAAGTCAGAATATTTCCTTTCAATTTTGCCCCAAGAGGTTGGGCATTTTGTAATGGTCAATTGATGCCAATTTCTCAAAATACCGCATTGTTTTCACTTTTAGGTACTACTTACGGTGGTGACGGAAGAAGCACTTTTGGCTTACCTAATTTGCAAGGCAATGCGCCTATGCATCCTGGGCAGGGGCCCGGTTTATCTTTACATGATTTGGGTGAAACAGGCGGTGTTAAATATGTAACGCTTTTAGAATCCGAAATACCATCTCATTCCCATACAATACAGGTCTCCTCCCTCAATTCGCAATCATTGACTCCAAGTGGAACTGCAACGGGACGAGGCAATCCAACACCCATATATGCCACCACTTTTACCCAAGCGACAATGGCTGCTAATGCTGTATCTCCAAGTGGGGGAAGTCAACCTCACAACAATATGCAACCTTACATTGTACTCAATTTTTGTATCGCTTTGCAAGGGGTTTTTCCTCCAAGGTCTTAACTTTTAAATAAAAAAAGTAAGCTATACTGAGGGGGTCTAGAAAAAAATGATTCTTAATAATTTTTTTGAAATGTTGAATTTGACTGATAAAACTTTGCAACTCCGACCAATCTTGAAAAAGGATATGTCTTTTTTAAAAAAAGTATATTCAAGCACTCGAACGGAGGAAATGAACCAAGTTTCATTCTGGACAGATGAAATGAAGGACGCTTTTTTGACGCATCAATTCGATGCGCAGCATGAGCACTATCAAAAAAATTATTTGAGTGCGCAATTTTGGGTGCTTGAAAAAAAAGGCATCGAAATAGGTCGGCTTTATTATGATGAGCTTTTTAAAGGCAGTATTCGCATTGTGGATATTACACTTTTACCCGAATTTAGAAATAAAGGCTTAGGGCAAATTATTTTAAAAAGTATATTGGATAGAGCTAAAACTATTGAAAAAAATGTAACAATTCATGTGGAATCATTCAATCCAGCCATGAATTTATATCATAAATTAGGTTTTAAAAAAATTTCAGAAACTACCGGCGTATATCATCTTTTAGAATGGAATTACAAGAATTAAGCTCACTTTCATACAATGATTTCAAAGAATATTTGAATCAAAATTTTAATATCCGTTTCGAAGCCACGGTTACTTTGAAGGCAGAATTGACTGAACTTAAAGAGTTCGATAGTTATTCACCTTTGGAGCGAAAACCCTTTTCAATGATATTCAGGACGGAGCAAAAAACGGAATATTATCCACAAGCGACATTCATCCTTGAGCATCCCCAAAATGGTGAATTACCCATTTTTTTAACTCCAAAAGGCTTAGATGCTAAAGGCATGATGTATGAAGCTATTTTTTCGTGAAAAATAAATACCCCTCAGTACAGCTTGCTAGCAAAAGCATTGACTACGTTTTAAATTTAGTCAATGCTATAACTCCCTTAAAATCAATAACTTATTTGAAATCCATAAAAAAGGAAACAACGACTATCGACAACTTAACAAAGCTGACTCTCCCAATAAAATACACACAAACTAACGCCC
Organism: Saprospiraceae bacterium; assembly: GCA_031424515.1. GTDB lineage: Bacteria > Bacteroidota > Bacteroidia > Chitinophagales > Saprospiraceae > JAAFJT01. The sequence continues at coordinate 3,184 of JANPHO010000638.1, read as the reverse complement.
CATAGATTTTTTGAAAATCCATTATCCCCACAATTAGTAACGATTTTTCGGTTCATGCAGGTGACTGTATTAGCCTTTATATTATATTAAAAAAAGTTAAAAACTGTTTCAAAAAATAAGAAACCACAATGAATTTTAAACTACAAAATAAAGTAAAGCTTAAATATACATGGAGAACGGGGCTTTTTATTGCCATAATTTCGAATCTTCTCTTTTTTATCACACTCAACGCTTCAAAAAGCTTCTCTTTCTTTTTTAATAAAAAAACGGAAACTACGGCCATTCAATCACCTCAAAAAGAGAAAAAAGCAAGGCAATTTAAACGGGTACTTACTCCCGAAATGGCATATTTCACGCTCAATAATATATCCCAAAACCTTCTTTCACCACCTACTATGATGTTAGCTCCTTCTATTTCAGCCACTAATACAGTGACTGTAAAAGGAGGTGGCGGAGCTGCCCCGAGCAGCCAATTGGATTATGTAGTTGTGATATCAAATTCAGCTTCAGCGGTAGCAGGCAATGATGCAACGGGGGTGGTTTTTACTGATATTTTAAGCAGTGATTTGACACTTATTGCGGATTCAGTCAAGGCTTCACCGATTGCAGTTAATGATAGTTATAATTCAATCGGAAATGTGGGTATTACAGTGAGTAATACTGAGGGGGTCATCTCAAATGACATCAGCCCAGATAATACAGTTATTTCAGCAAAAGCCGTGACTAACGCTGTAACTACCAATAATGGAACAATCACAATTGCCGCAAATGGTTCATTCTCATACACACCCGCAGCGGGTTTTAACGGTACAGATACTTATACCTACACACTCAATAGCACCAATGGGCTCAGTGGAACAGGTGTAATTACTTTCACTGTGACGACTCCGATTTGGTTTATCAATGCATCATATGCAGGCGGTGGCAGCAATGGTACTTTGGCTAAACCTTTCACGACGGTGAGTGCATTTCAAGCTATAAACAATAATGCTACTACAAATAGTGGTCAAGATGGAGATTATATATTTGTTTATTCTGGTAGTTATAGTTCAAGTGCCGTTACTTTACTGGCTTCTCAAAAATTGATAGGTCAAGCAGCAGCGAATTCTATTGCTTCTATTACGGGTCTTTCAATACCAACTTATTCGAATACATTGCCTACTACAGGTGGTGCTACTACAACCATAGCCAATACCGCCGCTACGGCAATTACATTGGGTACTAGCAATGAAATACAAGGAGTTAGTGTTACCACAACTTCAGGTACAACCATGTCGGGCGCATCCGTGGGCGCTTTAAAAATTAGAGATGTCAGTTTAACAGCTTCGGCGGGTAGAGCCTTACTAATTAGTGCAGGCGGTGCTTTGGACGTTCAATTCAAAAGTATCAGTGCTGCGGGAGTAACCAATGGTATATCGGTGAATAGCAGTTCAGGCACATTTCAAGTGTTGGGTACAGGTACTACTGCTGGATCAGGAGGTACTATTAATAATATGACGACACGTGGTGCGGAATTCATTTCATGCCAAAATGTAAGTCTTAAAAATATGACATTCACCAATGCAAATACAAGTACAAGTATTTGTAGTACACCTGCTACTGATAATAGTGGTTGTAATGCAGCGATTCATTTGAAAACCATTAGCAGCAGTGCTGTTTTTGATAATATCAGCATCACAGGTACCAATAATGCGATGGGTATCAATATCAATAATGTTAGTGGTTTTAGCTTAGTAAATAGTACAATTACTGGTTGTGGCAGTGCAAATGCGGCGGGTAATGAAGCTGGTGGTATTTATGCTTTGAATATGATAGGCACTTGTTCTATCATCAATAGCAATATTAATAACTCTAATGGTAGGAATTTTTATTGCCGTAATAGTAGCTCATTGACAAATTTAACGGTAACAGGCAGCCAATTTAAAAATACCTTTGGTACAAGCAATGGTGGCTCTTGTTTTAGTTTTGAAGGTTATGGCACATCCAATAATACAGTTATTATTAAAAGCAGCGATTTCTCAAATGCTAATACCTATGGTCTATTTTTAGCATTTGGCAATTCAACAGTTAATACGGTGCAAGTAGGTGGTACTACATTGGCAGAAGGGAATACTATCACTGCTGCGGCTACTTCACCCGGCAGTAATGGCTTTGCATTGCAAGGTGCTTCTAATTTAACTGGAAGTATTAACTATAATATTTTAAATAATAATTTTCAATCCAGCTATAATGGTGTAGATATTTTCAATATTGGAAACCAAGGCAGTGGCGCTATGCAAGGACGCTGTATCTCAAATACAGCTACGGCTTTAAACGGTATCAATTCCAATGGCATTTATGTCGCTCAATATGGAACCGGAACCAATAAAACAGATGTGCAAAATAATACTGTTTCAGGTACGAAAAACTACGGCATTGGTGTAGAATCGAATGATAATGCCCTCAGTAGCGTGACTGCCCGAATGGATGCAACTGTTAAAAACAACAATGTCTCGATGCTTGATAATGCCTATGCTCACGTTGGAGTTATCGCTGTTTCAAATGTATCAAGCTCAACTTCTCTAATATCTTGTGCCAATGTTGGAGGCAACATTACGAATACCCCCGCAGGCTTAGCTGCTGGTCATTTAGATGTTTTAGCATTAAAAACAGGCACTTCTAACGCGCAAATTATATTCCAAGGAACGACAGTATTTGTACCCAATACTCCACAACCCATTGACCAAACGGCAAAGTTAACCACATTTTGGAATGCCAATAATACAGGTACAAGAACAGCTATTGATGAGCAAGGAGGCGGTACTGTTATAGCAGGTACTTGTTTGACCCCTTCAAATCCGGCTGCTTCTTTATTAGCTGAAAATGAAAACAGTCTATCTTTAGAAAGCCGAAATAATATTACTGAAATAGAATCAAAAACTTCTAATAAAGTTAATACGGATATCCACAATGATATATCTGAAAATTCATCTACCCCTCAGTATTTTGACAGCAAAACCTCCGGTAAAATGCCATCAGTCGCTCAAAATGAAACGCCACAAGCATTGAATATGAGTGCTGAAACGGTTACGGTAAATGGCTCAGGAAGTGGTTTTACAATCCCTGCTGGGAAAAGTACGACTATTCGTTTCAGTGCTACAATCAGTGCTACGCCGAGTGCATGTACTATATCGAATCAGGGAAC
>JANPHO010000637.1:0-4001 GCA_031424515.1 Saprospiraceae bacterium | reverse complement strand
GTTATTGGTTATTGGTTATTGGTTATTGGTTATTGGTTATTGGTTATTGGTTGCCGAATATTATCAACAACCAACAACTAATAACTAACAACTAATAACCAATAACCAATAACTAAAAAAAGAGTTGATTGCGGAAAAGGAAAGGGGAATTATTGAATTCTGCTTCAATTACTGAGGGGGTGACGCCTGCGAATTCTTTGAAATCTCGTATGAGGTGCATTTGATCGAAATAACCGCATTCGTAAGCGATGGTTGTCCATTTGAGGTGAGGGTTATTTTCTTTCATGACCCATGCTTTTGAAAAACGAGTCAATCGAACAAAAAACTTGGGCGAAATACCGATGCGCTGTTGAAATTGTCGCTCCAATTGGCGAATACTTACGCAGGATTGCGCTGCAATATCATCCACATTCACGAGACCGCCATTTTTAATAATCAATGGTAAAACGCTGTCAATGGGCAATTTTGAGCGCAAGTGTCGGATTTTTTTTAATAAAAAAGATTCGATGATGGATACCATTTGGTCGTAAGCAGTGGCTTCTCGCAATTGCTCTGTAATAAAGGCTATCTCTTTATCCAGCATATATGTGCTGTCGAATGATTCATCCATCGAAAATTCATTCAAAGGCACACCCATCAGGCGATACAATCCGCCGGGCTGAAAACCCACTTTTATCGTCAAATTATGGTGCATCATTTTCAGATGGATTCGGTTGATTTGTCGCCCTGTAATGATGCTACTGGATAGATTTACTTTTTTATTTTGGGTCAAATATTCCGCTTCGGGCGTTTCAAAAGGATAAAAATAAAGACAGTTTTCAGGCAATGGCGGGAATGACATCACAGGGCGCTCCACGGAAGCATCCAAAGTGACGTGAAAAACCATAATATTATTGACGAATTCCTTCAAAGCAGGGTGGGGAAGGAAAACTTTATGAAACATATCTTTTTAACAGCAAAAATAAGATGATTGAGGGGTATTTGCTATTCTATTTTGTAATATATAATACGAATAATGGGTTAAAAATGCCGTTAGGCATGATATATCGGTAGAAACCAATTATACAATATCGATTCCAGTCCCATCGGGACGGTATATCGAATTTAATTTCACGGAACTTAATCTTATATTTAATTCAATATACCGTCCCGATGGGACTTGAATTGATTTTCTGTAATAGGTTTCTACCGATCCCGAGTACTCGGGATGCCTAACGGCATTTTAACCCATTATTCGCATTTTATATAATTACTGAGTCCTAAAACAACTACCCCCGTTCTTTTTTGGAAAATTGAAAATCTTTAAATAAAGAGGTTCAAAAGCAAACTATACTGAGGGGTATAATATTTTAACTTTACTCCGTTTTTATGAGTTTTATTGATTGATTATCAGTCCTAAAGATGTAGATATTCGGCGGTAATGAAGATAAATCGATGGTATTTACATCAGAAGTCAATTGCCCTGTTATCATCAGTTTACCAAGTATATTATAGATTTTATATTGTTTGACATTGGTGAAATCTGTTTTAATAGTAAGTTGGTTGCCCAATGGATTTGGATACGCCTTGTAATTTACCTGTGAACTATTTTCAATTGTAGAAGTTGCATTGCCGCATTTTATTAGTTCCTTCATGTTATAGCGAGAAACAAAACGCCAAATTACTTCACTTGAATTGATATCCCTATTTCCCCATATTCCCGGCCATGTATGACCTCCACCTATAACTTTGTAATGTTCCACTGGCGGACAGTTAATACTTTTATCATATAGACTCAGTTCCACTGTACTGCCATCAGTTGAATTAATGTCTGGCAATCTGCTTATAATAGGAGTTACTAATGTCTTGTTATATTTCGACCAATATGTATTAACATCTGCAATTGGTTTTGATCCAGGGGGAAAGAAACCGTTGTAATCTACTACTACATCGGCTGTTCCATGGATTGTAACAACAGGAGTAGCATGGGAAGGATTACATGCGTTAAAGGTAGCTGCACTCATTGTACCACCAACAGAACCTATCGCAGCGATTCTGTTACTTAATTTACAAGCAAGTTCAAAACTGAAGTATCCACCGTTTGAAAATCCACAACTATATACTCTATCTAAATCAATTTTGTAATTGACTGCAAGTGAGTCAAGCATTGTCTTAACAAAGCCAATGTCATCTGAAGTGCTGCCTGTTGTCCAAGAGCCTACATTCCAATGAAAAGTGTTTTCTCCTCTCAAAAATAAGCCTTGTGGATAAACAATAATAAATCCTGCCGTATCCGCAACTGCTCGCATACCTGTTAAGAACATTTGATCCGTTGCAGTCATTTCGTATCCATGAAAATGAAGCATAAGTGGTACAGCTACAGAACTGTTATAACTGGCAGGGATATAGACAATATACTCACGGTTAACATTATTAAGACGCAGTGTTTTACCAAGAGTTTGCTGAGCCAATAACAATTTAGCAGTCAACATAGCAATTAATAGAATTTTAATTTCCTTTTTCATATCATTGGTTTTTTACTAAGATGGGTAAATTACTTTTAGAAACTGTTGAGGTATTTTTTTTCAGAGAATCGAAATGTAAATATACTTAATTAAGGCATAAATGCCCCGATTAAAAGTAGAAAATAATGTCCAAAGGACTCCTATAGAGAGGGGTATAATTTTTAAAATTAAAATATAGGCATTCATCAAAATCTTCTGAATTATTGCCAATACGCTGTTAGAGACTCTTGGTAATTATTCTCACAATGAACTTTTCCAATTGGAGTTTGCTCCCATTCAGGTCTCAGTTTTTTAAGGGCTTTTCCAACAATAATAAGTGGATTGAGTAACTTGTAAAAATAGACAATTTTGTAGTTTTCATTGGTAAATTGGTGTTGTACAGATTAACAAATCTAAAAATTGAAAGAGCTTTTCTAACCCTTACACCCATTTATATTTTAAGTTGAAAAAGGTAAACTCATTTTTAAAAAAAATTTAAAAATGTTTTTTAGCCCAATTAAGTAGAAGTAGGTAATCTTAAATAATCGGAAATTCTAGAGCATTCATCAAAAGCTTCTGGATATGTATAAGACAGCTAATTCACAGCTTAAAACCGATAACCAATTCTTATGTGTAAATTTCCGCTTCTGTTTAACTGATTTTCCGTAAACCCGACACGTTTTGTAAAGTAATACCTGTAACCAATGCCTAATCCAGCCTCGTAGGTAAAATGATTGCCTACATTTCTTTTTATTCCCCAAGAGGGTATTATTGCGATGTGATTATAAGGTCTTAAGTTTTCATTTTTAGTAACCACAAACCAGTCTGGATAATAGCTGGTTCTCAGTGAAACAAAATTTCCGCTATTTCCAGTAATACTTTTTGATTTAGTAAGCCGTTTGTTTAGATTGTAATAATATCTTGGTTCTACGGTAATATCAGGTATCAATATATAACCCACTTCGTAGGAATGCATAATTCCAAAAATTCCAGAATCAAGTCCTAATTCAGTTCTTAATGCTATTTTGTTAGATAGTTTGGCTTCGTTGTAAAACCAGGTTCCTAATACGCCTATTTGGAATCCAGAAGTAGATTTTTCTACACTTGCGTTTTGAGATTTTGCAATAAAAGTTAGTCCGCAGCAAATTAGAGTCAATAAAAAATATTTCATTATTTTCATTTTCAAATGCTTTAAAACAGTTTAGAATATCGCAATAATAGCGCACAAAAGCAAACTATACTGAGGGGTATAATTTTTCAACATTAAAACAAAGGCACTCATTAAAAATCTATTCAGTGGGAGACCGAACACAACAGCCCCCGTTCTTTGGGGAAAATGGGAAAACTTTAAAGAATAGGTGCATCACCCAAAATTATTTTTGCAATTTTAGAACTTCTTTCCCTGTTAATTTCTTCATCAATTTTATATTTATCGCAAAATTCATTTAGATTACTGAACAATGTATTTATAAAATTAAAAGTCTGTGTTTTATCAAGGCTTAGACTGAATATATCTCC
>JANPHO010000636.1:0-21822 GCA_031424515.1 Saprospiraceae bacterium | reverse complement strand
AATAAAATTTTAGGGTGTTTTTAATAAATTTTCGACTTTTTTATAATTTAAAAAACCCAACGCAAAGGCTGCAACAAGGCATAAAAATATTGAAATAATTAGTTGAAAAACCCAATTGGATGTAAAATTGCTTGATTTTATCATAAAATTGATTGAAAAAGCTAAGACAACGAGGCTGATGAATTTTGAAATCCAAACGACATCCCCCCTCAGTAAAAGCTCTTTTTTAGCCAATAAAATGACGCCAAATAAGACGAAAAACTGGGTAATCAATGTGGATAAAGCCGCACCCAATGCCTTTTGAGAAGGAATTAAAAGGAAATTTAGAAGAATATTGATGATGATGGCGGTGATAAAAACACCATTCATTTTACTCACGCTACCATTCGCACCCAATAAGGTACTATAAATATACGTACCGCTGATAGCCACAAACGAAAACATCAAATATCCCAAAACTTCGCCCGAAAAATCAGTCGCTTCGTGATAAAGAACGTGCATAATATCCGTCCGATGAAACCAAACGCCCACGGCTAAAGTCAAAGCTGCCACCATAATTATTTGGAAACTGAATCGCAAAAGCGGTGAAATGGACTCCCCCGACTTCAAAATCCTTGAAAACATGGGCATTAGAAGTCCAGCAAACAAAAAACCAAGCATATTTACTGCATCCAATAAGCGATAAGCTGAAGCGTAAATACCTGCTTGACGGTCGCCATCGGGCAAAAGGCGTTCGAGCATCACCACGTCCGTGCGGGTGTAGATGGTCATTAAAAAAATCGCCAACGCATAAGGTAGCGACCCCCTCAGGATAGAAAGCAAAAACGGCTTATGAAACCGAATTTTAAAGAGTTTTACCTTTTTATAAACGGTAAAAAAGGCGATGCAACACGTTATGAATAGCGTCAAATTTTGAGCGTGCACAAACCATTCTATATTAAAATTGGACCTAAATGGCTCTATCCACAGTAAAATAGAACAAACGACAATCAGCATTAATTTATCCAAAATTGTCAAAATGCTATTGGTTCGGTAATAGCCCAATCCTGCCACATTGCTCCGCAAATAGCCGAGTAATGAAAAAAGAATTTGGTTGATTGCTAAAGAAAAAATGAGCTGAAAAAGGCTTGTATCGTATTGAAAAACCACCGCCATAAGCGCAATGCTTATGATATAGATAAGCCCTAAACAGATTTTTAGGACGATGATATTAGAAAAATATTTATCGAGGAGTTGCCTATTTTGGGATATTTCACGGCTATTAAAATTCTGAATCCCTAAATCATTGATTATTTGGAACATAATCGTGAAGCTCATGAGTGAAAAATAGACACCATAAGCCTTTTCTCCTACCAAATTCTGAACGTTCCTATCAATACCGAATATAAAAAGCGGTTTGATAAGAAGATTAATAATGACTAAAAATAGGATATTGATGAGGAATTCTCGATTCATTATTCGTTCGATTGTAGCTTAGGAACGATGAAATAATAAGTTACTAATTTCAGGTGCATTATTTTTTTGAATAAAGCATTTAGTTTTTATGAAAATATCGGGAATATTTGATTAAAAAATAAATGCTTTAGTCGGAAAAAGAATCATTTTAAATTAGTTAGTTATTGTTTCATCGTTCCTTACCCATAGCCACAAAATCAGGGTTTCTTAAATCTTCTTTATTATAAACCAATGGTTGGCGTGTTTCAAGGTGCAATATGGAACCGCCCGCTTCTTCTACTATTATTTGAGGTGCGGCAGTATCCCATTCCATGGTAGTACCTATCCGTGGATAAATTTCGGCAGTGCCTTCGGCAATATTCATAAATTTTAAAGCACTTCCTCTTTCTATTAAAATGGGCTCTTTAAAATTATCTTCAATAAGCTTTTTAGTGGCTGCACTGTAATATGAGCGCGAAATAGGTATTCTTAGATTAATATCAGTTGTTCTGAATTCGGTGCATTCTAATTTTTTAGTAACACCATTCAGTATGCTAAAAGCCCCTTCATTTTTAACGGCATAAAATACCCCCTCAGTACAAGGCACATAAACTACGCCTAAAATGGGCGAATTTCGATGTACAAGTGCTATATTTACCGCAAAATCGCCATTACGCGATACGAACTCTTTTGTACCGTCTAAAGGGTCAACGAGCCAGAAGTATTCATAATCTTTGCGTTCAGGATAAATTTCATTGACACTTTCTTCGGATATGACTGGAAATTTTGGACTTAGTTTTGCTAATTCACTAATAATAATATTGTTAGATGTTTGGTCAGCCAAAGTCAAGGGAGAATCATCACTTTTATATTGGACTTCAAAATTTTTGGTATTGTAAATTTTTATAATTTCAATTCCTGCTTTTTTAGAAATTTCGATAACTTCTTTTACTAAATTGTTTAAATTCATATAATTTTACGGTATTAATTACAAATTAGTAGTTGGGCTAAAATTATCGACAATTTCTTTTTTAAGTTGGCTCTCAAAATTGCAAAATTCTCCGCTTTGCTCCGCATTTTACAATTTTAAGCCCGACGGAAATTATCGACAATTTCTTTTCGCCTATTTGAAAACACAAAGGTACAAATAAATAGGTATCAAAAATTTACACATTAAATAAAACCTCAACAATGGGAAAAGTGTTAGTAACAGGTGGCTGCGGATACATTGGTAGCCACACGATGATTGACTTGATAGATAACGGATTCGACGTTATTTCTGTTGACAATCTAAGTAATTCAGACCCCTCAGTATTGGACAGTATTGAGACAATCACGGGCAAAAGAATTAAGAATTATGAAGTTGATTTGTGCGATTTAGAAAAGACGCGTCAAATTTTCATGGAAAATAAAGATATAAAAGGTGTTATTCACTTTGCAGCCTCCAAATCTGTGGGTGAATCGGTTGAAAAGCCTCTTTTATACTATCACAATAATCTGAACAGTCTAGTCAATATTCTCAGATGCATCGAAGAGTTTGGCGTCAAAAGTTTGATTTTCTCTTCATCTTGTTCAGTTTACGGAAATGCAAAATCTTTGCCTGTTACAGAGGAAACGCCTTTTCAAACTGCTGAAAGCCCTTATGCCCGTACAAAGCAAATTGGAGAGGATATTATCAAAGATTTTACCTTGACAAGTCCTTTTGTAAATGCTATTTCGTTGAGGTATTTTAATCCTGCGGGAGCACATGAAAGCGCTATTATTGGCGAGTCACCAAGCAATGTCGCAAATAATTTGGTGCCAGTTATCACTGAAACAGCGATTGGCAAGCGGGGCGAAACGGTTATATTCGGAGATGACTACCCGACACGCGATGGCTCATGTATCAGAGATTATATTCACGTCATGGACTTAGCCAATGCCCACACAAAGGCTTTGGAATACGTTTTAAAAGGTAAAAACGCCGATAATTACGAATTATTTAACCTCGGAATTGGTGAGGGGGTAACAGTTCTAGAGGCTGTCAACGCTTTTGAAAAAGTAAATGAGATAAAATTCAACCATAGAATAGGCCCTCGTCGCCCAGGTGATGTGGTAGCTATTTATGCCAATAACGACCGAGCAAAGAGTAAATTAGGCTGGGAACCTAAGCGTTCTATTGAAGATATTATGCGAACTGCTTGGGAGTGGGAGAAAAAAAGAAGTGAAATTACTGTCTAATCGACAACAAGGGCTATAAATAAAAAGGGCTTTCATACCTTATGTGGTATGAAAGCTCTTTTTTATTGGACAAGAGAACAGTTAAAGGAGATTAATCTACTTTTTTAGGTTCGTCGTGCATGCCTTTACGGATTTCATCTTCTACATTGGCACGTGCGCTATTGAACTCACGAATGCCTTTTCCTAAACCGCGCATCAATTCAGGTATTTTATTGCCGCCAAAAAGGAGCAAAACTATGAAAGCAACAAGGATAATCTCTTGTCCACCAAGACCCAGAAATAAAAATAGTGGATTCATCTTTTTTTAATTTTAAAGAATGATAAAATTTCTAAACAAAGGTATGTATTTAGATTGAAACTTAGACAAGGATTCGACAAAAACGTTTAATGCAACGGTGTCTATATTTTATTCATCCGCAAACGCTTTCTTATCTTTACTCTCATTCACAAATTTATTGACAAAATGTTGTACCCGCCATCTATGAATAATTTCGCTACCTGCCAATACCAAAACGCCTAAGCCAAAGATACTATTGCGCGATAACTCCACAATGGGGTCATACATGGTGTAAAAGGTTTTAATAAAAAGCACTTGTACACAAATAAGTAAAGCGGACATAAGAAATAAAAAGATAGATATCGCCCGCGAATGCCGAATGTATAGAGGCGTGTCCTCTCGCATAATTTTATTTAAAAATTGAATACTCATAGTATCAAGAGGATTCATCTTCAAAAGCTCGCCTAAAATATGCTTCGCTTTTGATAATTCTCTCAAATTGTAGTGTGAAGCAGCTTTTTGAAACAATGTAGAGCAATAGATTTCATCACCATTGACATGAGAAATGTTCTGTAAAATAGATGTCTGAATTACCACATCAGCCATCAACAGGTGCTTATTGTAGTCGCTAATTTCAAAAAGTGCTTGCGTGTAAGCGACCAATAATTCGAAATATTCTTCAAAATCCAACATCAAAATGCTTTTTTCATTCCTTTCATAAAAACGCACAACCCGCCTGAATTCGGAGCGGTCAATGGCTCTGAAATGGCGATAGATTTGCGACGGATATGTCTGTGATTGAAAAGACATTTTTACATTTAAAATTTAGATTATAGATATATCTCAAACACTCAAAGTTAGAAATTATATAACAACCAAACAACTCAAAAGATATGATTTTAACTAAAAATTATGCGGTTTTTATAAAATAAATACAAATGACAAGGGTTAGAGGTTGCTTACCAGGTATTTTATATTTAGGTCAATGTTTTATTTCAATAATAAAATCAAACAATTCTTGTTTTTTTTCAATATTTTGTTTGATAAAGCTAAATTTGCATTTTTAACTCTCGAACAAATGAGTCATTATGAATCTTGAGCGCGCGCACACAGCATTAAAAAAATACTTTGGTTACGATACTTTTCGTCCCATGCAAGCGGATATAGTTCAATCTGTTTACGATAAAAAGGATTGTCTCGTTTTGATGCCAACGGGCGGCGGTAAAAGTATTTGCTATCAAATTCCAGCCATCACTATGGAAGGGGTTGCCGTGGTTGTCTCGCCCTTGATTTCGTTGATGAAAGACCAAGTAGAAGCTCTCAAAACCAACGGCATTCCAGCCGTGTACATGAACTCTTCACAAAGCTATTCTGATTTACAAAATATTGAAAACCAAATATTTGAAAATAAGTTTAAATTAATATATGTCTCTCCCGAAAAACTGGTTTCGCAATCTTTTTTACCTGTTTTAAAGAAATTAAAAATAAGCCTTTTTGCCATTGATGAGGCGCATTGCATATCCTCTTGGGGACATGATTTCAGACCTGAATACACTCAATTGAATTTTTTAAAAAGCCAATTTCCGCATATTCCCATTATCGCTTTGACGGCAACTGCGGATAAGTTGACCCGCAAGGATATTCTCTCGCAGCTAAATCTTGATGACCCCTCAGTATTTATATCCAGTTTTGATCGCCCGAACCTCAGCCTTGAAGTCCGCCCAGGGCAAAAGCGCATTGAGCAGATTTTAGAATTCGTCAAAAGCCGCCCGAAGCAAGTAGGTATTATTTATTGCCTCAGTCGTAAAAGTACTGAAGAGTTAGCCGTAAAATTACTATCACACAATATAAAAGCGGCGGCTTATCACGCCATGCTGCCCGCTCGTGAGCGGTCGCAAGTGCAAGAGGATTTTATTAATGATAAAATACAAGTCGTATGCGCCACGGTAGCGTTTGGTATGGGCATTGATAAATCCAACGTTCGTTGGGTCATTCATTATAATTTGCCTAAAAATATAGAATCATATTATCAAGAGATAGGTCGTGCGGGTCGTGACGGTGCGCCCGCTGATACAATTTTATTTTACAGTTCCTCAGATGTCATGGTTTATCGAGATATGTTTGAAGATGCTGGTGGCGTGAATAAGGAACTGCAAAATGCCAAGCTCGACAGGATGCTCCAGTTTGCGGATGCTAAAATCTGTCGCCGTAAAATATTGCTCAATTATTTCAGCGAAAATTATGAAGGGCAGTGCGATAACTGCGATGTCTGCGAGTCACCCCCTCAGTATATTGACGGGACGACTTACGCCCAAATGGCACTTTCAGCCTCCGCTCGCCTTCAAGAGCAAGCCAATATGGGTATTTTAATAGATGTACTGAGGGGGTCATCGCGCTACGAAATTATTGAAAAAGGCTTTGATAAAATAAAAACTTACGGTGTTGGGCGCAATATTCCACAATCAGATTGGCAAAGTTATCTTTGGCAAATGATTCAGTTGGGTTTCCTCGAAATTGCCTACGATGATAAACATAAGCTCAAACTCACGACCGCCAGCCGTGATGTTTTATTCAGCAATAAAATAGTGCAACTCGTAAGACCCATCAGTATCAAGGAAAGAGAGGCTATTAAAAAGAAAGTGGTCGAAGAAAAATCAAAAACGGATGCTGCGCCACGCCTTCGCGCCCGAAATGAATTATTTGATGTGTTGCGTGATTTGCGTCGAGAAATTGCGGTGGCGAGGGGGATTCCGCCTTATCTCGTTTTTTCGGATTCCACTTTGAGTGAAATGGCGGCAATGGTTCCGCAGGATGAGCTAAATTTTAGAAAAATATCGGGTGTGGGCGAGCAAAAATGGCAAACCTTCGGGGAGGATTTTTTAAATAAAATCAATGAATTTATCAGTCTAAATCCTGATTTTATTGATAAACCGCTGGCACAAAGCCTACCTACTACAATTGCAAAAGTTGAAAAAAAGCATACAACTGCTGAGACCTTAGAGCTTTTACAACAAGGGATGAGTATCCATGAAATTGCCGAAAAGCGGTTTTTATCGCCCGTTACAGTCATTAACCACTTAGCACAATTGCTTGAAAACGGTGAAAATATTGATATTCATCAGTTTATTTCCGCTAAGGAATTACAGACCATCACAGCAGAGTTACCAAATTTTCAAGAACCATATAAAATGAAAGAGATTTATGAGTATTTTGATGAATCTTTCAGTTACGATAAAATCCGTTTAGCCATAGCGCACTATAATAAAAACCATAAACAACTGTGAACTTTAAGCTGTGAACTGTTACGCACAGTTCACAGCTTAAAGTTCACAGCTTAAATAAGCCAATGGATAAAAACTACTATAAAGAATACTATCATTTGGAGCGCGCCCATTGGTGGTTCAGAGCAAGAGCCGATATTTTAATGAGCCATATTAACAAGGTTTTAAATGGTCGTAAAGACTTGAAAATTCTCAATATTGGTGTCGCTACGGGGCGGTCTTCGGAGTTGCTGATGCAATTTGGGGAAGTCATTTCAGTAGAATACGATAAGGATTGCTTTGATTTTGTTCAAAAAACGCTTGATATTCCAATTGTCAATGGCTCTATTTTAGAATTACAGTTCGATGATGAGCAATTCGATTTAGTTTGTGCTTTTGATGTCATAGAACACGTTATGGATGACCATTTGGCAGTCTCTGAAATGCGGAGGGTCTGTAAAAAAGGCGGTATTATGTGCGTAACTGTCCCCGCTTTTATGTTTTTATGGTCAGAGCACGACGTTGTGAACCACCATTTTAGGCGTTATACTGCTCCTATACTGAGGGGGGTATTCGGAAAAACCGATACAAATTTATTTCATTCCTATTTTAACTTTTGGCTATTTTTCCCCATTGCCTTATTTCGTATATTGTTAAAACTTATTCCTTCAAAAAAAACAAGTGAAGAGGCTTCTTCCGATTTTGGCGTATTGAATGATAGTTTTACCAATAAATTATTTTATTGGATTTTTAAATCTGAGAATTTTTTTCTTAAAAAACTTATCAAACTGCCCGTTGGCGTATCCATTCTTTCGACATGGCGAAAAGAGTAATGGGCGAATTTTTCATTAGGGACCTTTTAAAAACACTTATTTAGAGCCTGTTTCTTTAGTTTTCGAATGAATTTCAATGAAATATTAAAACCAAATCATGATGAAAAAAGGTCTCTTGCTCGCTCTAATTTTATTTTTTATGAGCTATTTAAATGCTCAAACTCCAGCAACTCAAAAAATTAGAGATTACCATAAAACGCAACATATACCTTATCTCAAGGAGTATATTGACTTTCTTTCCATTCCAAACACCATGAATGATACGGCAGCATTGACCCAAAATGCTCAATATATTATTCAAATGATGAAAAAACGGGGGATAGAAGGGCGGATGTTGTATGCTGATACCAAAGGCGCTATCCCTGCCGTTTATGGCGAGATTTTAACAAAAGGTGCGACAAAAACGCTTATTTTTTATGCTCATTACGATGGTCAACCCGTCAATCCTGACAAATGGGCGCAAGGGCTTTCTCCTTTTACGCCTCAATTAGTGACCAATACCATAGATAAAGGTGGCGTTTTCACGGATTTTAATGCTTTTACCGAACTTGAAAAAAAGAATGACCCCCTCAGTAATAATTGGCGATTGTACGGTAGAGCGAGTGCTGATGATAAGGCGGGCGTTTTCACGATATTGAATGCCTATGATGCTATCTTTAAAAGTGGATTAAAACCTAAAATCAATATCAAATTCTTCTTTGAAGGAGAGGAAGAAAAAGGCTCTACTAACTTAGGCGAAATCCTTGAAAAACATAAAGCTCTCTTGAATGCAGATGCTTGGGTTATTTCTGATGGACCCTTACCTGCCTCAGGCAGAAAACAAGTGACTTTTGGTGTACGGGGTGATATTAACATGAATATGACTGTTTACGGCGCAAAACGCCCATTGCACAGTGGAAATTACGGTAATTGGGCACCGAATCCTGCTTTGAAGCTTGTGAAACTTTTAGCAAGTATGAAAGACGATGATGGAAAAGTTTTGATTGATGGATTTTATGATGATGTTACCCCCCTCAGTAAAACTGAGCGAGAAGCGCTTAACGCTATTCCAGATCCGGCATCTATTATGCAAGGAGAATTGGCATTCGCACAAGCTGAAGGCGGCGGAAAGTCGTTTTTAGAGTTGATTACGACTTTACCTACTCTGAATATAAACGGGATTGTCAGCGCTAATGTAGGACGATTAGCGAGCAATATCATTCCGACTATGGCAACCGTTACATTGGATTTACGCCTTGTGAAAGGCAATGATACTGAAAGGCAAGTACAAAAAGTCATTAACCATGTTAAAAAGCACAATTATTATGTTTTGGATAGAGAACCTACTGAGGAGGAGCGCATGAAGTATCCCAATATCGCCACCATAAAAGTAGGCAGTGGATATAATGCTCAACGGACATCTATGGATTTGCCTATTTCACAGCAGGTAATAAAAGCAGTTCAAGGTTCTTCAAAAGAACCTATTGTATTGATGCCTTCAGCGGGAGGTAGTTTACCTTTGTTTTTATTTGAAAAAATCTTGAAAACACCACCGATGACGGTTCCCGTAGTGAATTACGATAATAATCAACACGGGGAAAATGAAAACCTTAGAATTGGCTGCCTTTGGGATGGCATAGAAACTATTGCAGCTATTATGCTTCTTGATTGAAAAAGGAAAATTGATAAAAAACAAAAAGCTATGAATTTTATACACTCATAGCTTTTTGTTTTAAAAATAAACAAATTTTATACTTTTTTAATAAGACTTATCGCAAAAAGTACCAATGCCGCACCCAGAGCAGAGGTAATAATATGCCCCAATAAGCCGTTGCCAAGAGCGTTGCCTAAGAAATATCCTCCTACAAAACTACCCACTATGCCCGCAATAATATTTCCAACCAGACCTAAACCTGCTCCTCTAATAAGGTTGCTACCTAACCAACCTGATATAGCTCCTATTCTAAGATAGATAAGCCAATTTGTAACATTACTATCCATTTTTAATTCCATTTTGATTGTGAATAAAAATAAACTATCAATCAAATACACGGAATTAAATTTTATTAACAAATATAAAACAAGTATTTATTTAGGTAAAATCCGATTTTTTTAAAATTAAAATAGAGGGTTGCTTATTTTTTTAATAAAAGTAGATATTGGTCTTCTCTTTGGCGCATTTCAGATTCTTCTTCATCTGTCTCGTCTCGGTAGCCGCAAAGGTGTAAAATACCGTGAATCATCACCCGATGGAGTTCATTTTCAAAAGGGATATTGAGGTCAAGGGCATTGTCTTTAACGCGGTCGATGCTGATAAAAATATCACCTTCTATTGGATCATTGTTATAAGGGAAAGTGATAACATCCGTCAAAGTATCATGATTGAGATATTCAATATTCATTTGATGAAGATAGTCATCGCTACAAAAAATATAACTCACAGCTCCCAATTCTTTTTTTTCCTGTCCAACCGTTTTTTCAATCCAAATACTGAGGGGTTGCTCGTTAGGCAATTGAAAATCAATATCTTCTACATTGTAGATAATTTTATCCATTTTAACTTAAAAGCCTTTTCACGATTCCAGAAATAACAGCACCTTCTGCTTGACCCGCCAGTTTTTTATTAGCTGCACCGACAACTTTGCCCATTTCTTTCATGCTTGTAGCACCCGTTTCGGCAATGATTTCCTTGACAATGGCTTCAATATCAGCTTCGCTTAATTGGGCGGGCAAATAACGCTCAATTACTTCTATCTCCTCACGCTCAGTTTGAGCCAGTTCAGCACGATTATTTTGTTCAAAAATAGTCAAAGACTCTTTTCTCTGCTTGACGAGTTTTTGAAGTATTTTAATTTCATCCTCAGATGTCACTTCTACGCCTGCTCCACTTGTTTTATGTATTAAAATAGCAGATTTGATGGCACGAATGCCCCGCAATGCTTTATCATCCTTTGCTTTCATGGCCTCCTTGAGGTCATTATTGATTTTAGCTTCTAAATTCATAATCACATATTTTTAAACTAAATAAAATTACTTTTTCTTCTTTACTGGGTGCTCTTTTTCACTCGCTAAATCCCTTTTTATACCCTTATCGACTAATTTTAATTCGATACTATTGATGCCCAATAGCGGCTCATTTCTTGTAAATTGTTCAAGCGTAATGGTGTGTGTACCAATACCATTGAAAAAAGCACTGGGTTGGATGGGTATCTCAAAATTACATTCTGAGCTACTACATTCTCCATTCCATTTACCTGTATTATCCGCCAAATCAATATTCAAAAGCTGTTTTATACGCTCGCCCGAAGGGAATTTTGTATAGATATTGGTGTATAAATTTTGAAGCGGATACTGAGGAGTATGCTTCACAGATAATACAATATCATAGATTTCCATTGTATCCTTAATATCAAATTGAAAATTAAGGGTATCAGAATACATCCATTGCCCTTTTTCAAGATTATATTTTTTTTCAAAAATAACCTTTTCCTTACCGCATGAAATGAGTAGGAGGCTTAAGAATAGAAACGGTATGAAAAACTGCTTTAATGAATTCACGGTATGATATATTTATTTAAAAAAATCCAAGAGTTACTTAAACGAACTCTTGGATTTTTATATTACTTCATAGATAGTTATTTTAGAATACGTTTTTTATTTAAACATATCCTTTAATCTATCAAAAAATCCTTTGTCCTCTTTATCGGGATTGGGTTGGAAGTTAGGCATTGAGCGAAGACGTTCCATCAAGATCCGTTCATCATCATTGAGCTTTTTAGGTGTCCAAATACTCACGTGTACGAGTTCGTCGCCCTTACCATAGCTTTGTACTGAGGGGAGTCCCTTCCCTTCCAAACGGAAAACTTTACCCGCTTGAGTACCACTCGGTATTTTGATGCGCACTCTACCATCCAAAGTAGGTACTTCTACGCTTGTACCCAAAGCCGCATCAGCAAAGTTGATGTACAATTCGTGGTGAATATTCATTCCTTCACGTTGGAAATTTTCGTGAGGTGCTTCTTCAATAATGATTATCAAATCACCTGCTCCACCGCCTTTTGCACCTGCATTGCCTTTTCCACTTAGTTGTAACTGCATGCCATCTTGAACACCTGCAGGAATCTGCAAATCAATAGTTTCTTCACCAAATATAGTGCCTTCACCACGACAATTACTACAATTAGCCGTGATTACTTTCCCATTGCCTTTACATGTTGGACAAGCCGTAGTAGTAGCCATCTGACCTAAAAAAGTATTTCTTACTTGCCGAACATATCCTGAGCCTTTGCAAGTACCACAAGTAGTAACAGAGTTGGAATCCTTCGCTCCTGAACCATTACAGACATTACAAGTGCCTTGCTTTTTGACTTTTATTTTCTTCGTAACCCCTTGTGCTATTTCTTCCAATGAAAGACGCACCTTTATTCTTAAATTAGTACCTCTTTGTCCCTGTGGACGGCGTTGACCGCCACCACCACTACTTCCAAAAAACGACTCAAATGGGCTTCCACCCATATCACCAAATATATCGCCGAAGGCACTGAAGATATCTTCCGCACTATTGAATCCGCCACCGCCGCCGCCGTAACCACTATTTCCATCTACACCTGCGTGACCTAACCTGTCGTACCGAGCACGCTTATCAGCATTACTGAGTATTTCATACGCTTCAGCTGCTTCTTTGAATTTATCTTCTGCAGATTTATCACCAGGGTTGCGGTCAGGGTGATATTGCATAGCCATCTTTCTATAAGATTGCTTTATTGAGTTATCGTCAGCATTTTTCGGAACGCCGAGTACTTCATAATAGTCTCTTTTAGCCATTTTATCAATTAGTTATTGATTGTGTCGTTTTTTTATTTTACAAAACCAGCAACCAATTATTATTTGCCTACTACAACTTTTGCAAAACGAATGATTTTATCACTTAAAATGTATCCTTTTTCAACAGTATCCACTATTTTACCAACCAACTCATCGCCTGCAGGTATTTCAGTGATGGCTTCATGTTGGTCAGGGTCAAAGTCACTTCCAGCAGGGCTTTCCATATCTTTCAAACCTTTATTTTTAAGGGTAGAAATAAGCTTATGCCAAACAAGATTAACCCCCTCAGTAAATACTTCATTTTTAGAGGCTCTGTCAAAATCGTCCAAAACTGGCAAAAGAGATGTCAAAGTGTCACGTGATGCCATCGCAATCACTTCAGCTTTTTCTTTTTGAGTGCGCTTGCGGAAATTATCAAATTCTGCTTGTTGATAGAGAATCTTATTTTTCAACTCCGTTATTTGTTCCTGCAATGCCAATAACTCTGGGTTATTATCCGTATTTTCCGTCGTATCTCCAGCATTTTCTGTGAATTCTACTGACTCATCTTGCATCAAATCTTCATTGTGCAATGTCTCATTATTTTCCATCTGCTTATTTTTAAACCATTTTTTAAACATGAATCAATCATTTGAATCAAAATGCCTGCCATCGGTGTAAAAATGACATTATGGCAGATTGCGTGAAATCGGGTTTGAAATGTACTATTTTTTCATAAAAGCAACTCTAAGTCCCAATCCAATAAGGATAATCCCCGTAAATTTGTTTTGCCAATTAGTGAAGTTAGGATATCGTTTAAAAAAATTACTTGCTTTCCCGAAAGCATAAGCTATTGCACAATTGACTAAAGTTCCCGAAATATTGAACCAGATACCTAAGATTAAAATCTGTAGCCAAATGGGTTTATACTGAGGGGTAGTGAATTGGGGTAAAAAAGCTAAGAAAAACAAAGCCACTTTGGGATTTAAAATATTGGTAAAAATTCCCTGTTTTAAAATAGCCCAATTGGATACTACACTATTTTTTCTTTCAATATCGAAGTTATTTGCTTTTGAAAATAGGGTTTTTAAGCCGATGTATATCAAATAGGTTGCTCCCAAGTATTTAATCAAATCAAACAAAAAAGCGGATTGGGCGATAATGGCAGAAATACCTAAAACGGCAGCTGAAATATGTACAATACAACCCAATGCAATACCCAAAGAAGCCCAAATTCCCGCTTTTATTCCTTGGTTAGTAGCATAAGTAGCTACAAATACCATATCATTGCCAGGCGTGATATTGAGTAAAAAAGAAGCAAAAGCAAATATTAAAAACTGTTGAAAATCAATCATTTATAAAACTTCCGTTATTTCATTTTGCTTGACAAAAGTTTATCAATATCATTTATTGGTTGATTTACGCCAATAATCACCCCCTCAGTATTTAGAAGGAATTTAGTAGGAATTACGCGCACACCATATAATTTGGCAATGGGTGAATCCAAATTTTGAAAATCAGAAACGTGGTATTGCCAATTGAGATTAAATCTCGAAATGGCGTTCTGCCAACGTTCTTTTTCGCTTTCAATTCCCACACTGACTATTTCAAAACCTTTAGAATCTTGAAAGTTCTTACCATGAAATTTATCGTACAAGTTCTTTAAATCTGGAGCCTCTGCTAAGCAAGGGCCACACCAACTACCCCAAAAATCCAATAAAACGTACTGTCCTTTCAAATCAGAAAGATTCATTGATGTTCCACTGAGCATCGTTGCAGTAAAATCAGGCGCTTGGGCTCCATTGATATATTTGGGTTGGGCGTATAAATATTTCCCTATAAAATACATCAATACCACCACTAACAATACCCAGCCTATATTATTTTTAATTTTTTCGAGCATTTTAATTTAAAAATGATGAATAATCAATTTCAAAAAATAAGTTTGCAAAGGTATGAATCTATGATGAGGTAACAATGATTTATTCCTTTTTTCCTCAATTAATAGGATATTATCTTTTAAAAGCCTACTCATACAAAAGTATTGCGCTTTTTTAAATAACCCTCAACAATCAAATATTGCCCCAGTGCATAAGTCACCATTATCAAAATTCCTGAAAGTGGGAATTGCCCTACGAATCGGCTTACTGCAATCAGGCTATCAGATATTACAAAAAGTATTGCCCCAAAGAAGACCCATTGAAAACTTTCCCATCTGACACTTTTCCAGCGATTGAGGGTAGTCAAAAGCATTGTCAATATTGTGGATGCATAAATCACAACGGGGATTGTCATCGCTCCTAAATGTGGTATCAGATAAAATAATAAGGCGATTCCGTATATTAAAATTGCTACGACGCCCATTAGCCTATCTTTTTTAGTGAAAATAATACCTCTATTATCTTTTAAGAAAGCAAGTATATAGCAAATGTGGGCAATTAAAAAATTGCCTAAACCGATTAAAAAACCACCGCTAAACATTAGTGCTATATCTCCAAAGCAGCTAAAAACGAGTGCGAGAAGTATCCACCAATCCTGCTTACCCCCCCTCAGTAATGATTGCTTTTGGAAGTAAAATATGAGTGAAATCATCAAGGCGGGCTTGAAAATATATTCTAAAAATGGGTATGGCGTACGAAAGCTTTGAGCAATTAAATCGCCAATAATTAGGGCGAGAAATAGATAAATAAAGCGCATGGTACATAATCGATTTAGATTAAAGGGAAATAGTAAGAGCTGATTTAGAGTATGTTTTGAATTCGATTTTATTGTAAAATAGAATTCAAAACATACTCTAAACTATTGGGTAGAATTTAAAGGTACAAAAAAAGCCGTTTGACAGATGCGTCAAACGGCTTTTTGAAATTATTTTTTTAAAACTATCTTTTAGTGATATTATCAACTCCGCCTAAGTTAGATAGAACGAAACTACCGTCTTCTTTCACTGTATAAATTTTACCCGTACGCTTGAGCAGTTGACCTTTTTCGTAGGCTTCTACGCCTACAATGACCGTTTTATCGTAGTAAAGAAATTGACCATGCTTAACCCCGTCTTGATAAGAACCGTAGATTTTTAAGCCAGCTGCAAAATCATAAATTTCTTCAATAGCTTTTCTTCCAACTTCACTTTGACCACAAGCAGTTATTTTAACGCCAGAGTAGAGTTTTTTGTACGTTACCAGTCCTTTTGAATTGTATTTTATCACGTTGCCTACGGGCGTGGTACCGTTGCAGAACAAACCTTGTTCAATCATCTTATTGTCTTTACTGATTTTTTTAACCCAGCAAAGTTTATTGAGACTCTTAGTTTTGAAGTTATTCTGTTCCTCTTCAAGTTTTTTATAAACATCGGCAGCAATAGGCATGCCATCAACCAAATATGTATTACCGTTCGATACTAACTTAACAGTATGCACTATCAAAGTATCTTGAGCAAATGTAGTGACGAAAGAAAAAGTAAAAATCGTTAATGGAATCAATAATCTTATCATTGTGGAATATGCTTTTATATTTTATTTATTTGCAAAATCTTTACCAAAGTTTTTTGCTATTGGTAATTGTATGCAATGTCACTATATTTTTTGCGGTGAAAATACTTATATTTTACCAATGTAGTGACATGATAAAATATTTAATTATGGTTTATTTATTTAAAAAAGCCATTTAAATCATTTAAAAGTGCTTTTTTTATTAAAATCCACTTGTTTGTATCGAATTTAATGTGACAAGTTTTCGCAACGCGCTTATTTTAGAAATCGAAATCTGTGAAATGTACACTATTGCTTTGGAAAGCGTTTTTTTTAATGGCTTAGAAAATCGAAGAAAGAAAAAGTCTCATATTCAAATAATTGATTTTCAGTATTTTATTGAGTGTCATGTTAAATCAATAAATATGAAGAAATAAAAGGGCAATACTCCGTTCAATTCTTCATTTCGTAGAACTGAAAATTGACTACTATAATTTACTTTTATTACTTTAACAAATAAATAACAAAAATTTGGGGCAGTTTCGTGTCCTGAGTAGATGTCACTGTGCCTTAATCTTGAATTTCTTTTTTAGAATATTCTATTTCAGTAAATATAATTTACACAAAAAAAGATTGACAAGCGATAACCACTCGTCAATCTTCTATTAAAATAAAAGTGTTACTTGAAGTAATACCTTTATACTCAGAGTTTCTAACTATTGTAATATCATATCTTTTTCTTCCACCATTCTTCGGATATTGATAAGTGCGTAGCGCATACGACCTAAAGCCGTATTGATGCTTACACGTGTCAATTGTGAAATTTCCTTGAAACTCATGTCCGCATAGTGACGCAAGATAACGACCTCTCTTTGTTCTGATGGCAACGCATCTACAAGTTTGCGAATGCGGTCGTGTGCTTGACTGCGCATGATGCTTTGCTCAGGACTTTCGTCAGAAAGGCTAATGACGTTGAAAATATCAAAATCATCGTTCGAACCCATCGTAGGGCGGCGCTTATCACGGCGGAAATAGTCAACGCATAGGTTGTGTGCAATGCGTAATGCCCATTGCAAAAACTTTCCTTCGTGGTTGTAACGACCACTACGGAGCGTGTTGATGATTTTGATAAATACTTCTTGGAAAATATCTTCTGCAAGAGCTTGGTCTTTGCAGAATAGATAGATGGAGGTATAAATTTTTGCCTTATGACGGCGAAGAAGCGTTTCAAATGCTTTCTCATTACCGTCAAGATACATTTCGATAAGTTGGTGGTCACTCACGTGGGCGACAGTTTGCATAACTTGCATAACTAAATAATTTTTCAGACTTGTGGATAAAATATGAACTATTCAGTGTACAAGTTTGCTATCGATAGGCAATAATTTTAATTAGATAATTTATTTTAAATGAAGAAGTACGGAATCATTTCGTCTGTACTATGAGCCAAAGATAAAGCCATTTTATTGAACCATACAAGAGGCTTATTCTTTTTAACATCTATTTTAACACATTTTTAACCAAAATACCCTTTTTAGGTAGGTTTAAAGAATTGATAAAATGCGAGCAAAAAATTGCTTAAAATGCCGATTTGTATAATAAAATTCTAAAAATATTTTTAAAACAAAATTAAAAATTTATTAAAGCTCTTTTTTGTTGTAAAACGGAACATTGTTTCGCGACGCATTATTTTAAAAAAAAATTAAAAATTTTAATTTTTTTTTAAAAAATCCCAATTCGAACTTCATCTTAGTATGTCGAATGTAAATTTTAACAAATGTGGATTTTACTAAACTTTGTGTATTTGAGCAGAATTGCAGAGGAGCACCCCCTCAGTATTTTCCGAAAAAAAGGCAGTAACAAAAGTTGAAAAAAGCGTTTTAGCTTCGTGGGGTTTCACGAAATCTCGCAAAATTATTTCTGCTTAAATAGGACATTTCAGAGGTTTTAAGCTTCGCTTTTAAGCAACTCTTTAATTATTAAACTCATTTTTGGTTCCGCTTTATTGGCTGTAGCGATGACATCTTCAACGGTGGTGACTTTAATAGCCTCAATCGGAAAGCATTTATTGGATACTATGGAAATGACCAAAATTTTTAAATCAGAATGTTTTGCCACAATAACTTCTGGGACAGTTGACATGCCCACCAAATCGGCTCCAATAATATTGATAAACCGATATTCGGCAGGGGTTTCCAAATTAGGCCCCTGCCACGAAAAATACACACCTGCGTGGGCTCTAATGCTATGCTTTTGAGCAATTTTCAATGCTTTTTCTATCATTTCAGGGTCATAAGTACGCATCATATCAGGGAATCGGACGCCAAGCCGTTCATCATTTTCTCCTCGTAAAGGATTCTCAGATTGCATATTTATATGGTCTTTCACAATTACGATATCGCCGGCTTCATAATCAGCATTTGTACTGCCTGATACGTTGGTGATAATGACCGTTTCGATACCCAAAAATTTCATCACTCTAATCGGAAATGTCACTTGTTGCATGGTGTAACCTTCATAGTAGTGAAATCTTCCTGCCATCACCACTACGGGTTGCCCTTCTAAATAGCCAAATATAAGTTTTCCCTTGTGGCTTTGTACGGTAGATACGGGAAAATTGGGTATATCTTTATAGTCAATTTCGCATGAAATAATCAGCTCATCTGTCAAATTACCTAAGCCAGTTCCGAGTACAATGCCATATTTGGGCTGAAAATCGGTATAGGTTCTGATATAGGTGATGGCTTCTTGGATTTGGTCGTATAGTTTCATATATCTTTGTTTTAGACTCAAATTTGGTGAAAATTAAACTGCCTACCAACTTTTTTAAGCATTTTTAAATGAAAAAAGCCACCCAATACTGAGGGGTGGCTTTTAATATGATTCATAAAAAAATATTCAATTTATGCTTGAGCGGATGCTGTCATTTCTGCAATCATTTGTTTAACCAAATCGGTTGTCAATGACTTAGGTCTTTCGAGTGGGAAGCCTAAAGCTCTGGACCAACACAATGCAGCTAATACGCCTAAAGCTCTTGAAACTCCGAATAAAACGGTGTAGAAGCCATATTCTTTCATGCCAAAATGAACCAATAATGCACCTGAGTGCGCATCAACATTAGGCCAAGGATTTTTGATTTTTCCAAGGCTTTGAAGAATTGGAGGAACGGTGTCAAATATCTGCCATACAATTTTCACTATGTCATCGTTGCTACAATATTGCTCCGCGAAGCTTTTTTGAGCCATGAAGCGGGGGTCAGGCTGACGCAATACGGCATGACCATAACCCGGAACAACTCTGCCTTCTGAAAGCGTTTTTTTAACGTAATCTGCAATTTGTTCATTGGTCGGCTTGGTCGTACCCAACGAATCAACCATATCAAATATCCATTTTATAACTTCTTGATTGGCTAATCCATGAAGTGGTCCCGCAAGGGCATTCATAGCTGCCGCAAAAGACAAATAAGGGTCACTCAAGGTAGAAGCCACAAGATGCGTAGTATGAGCTGATGCGTTGCCACCTTCGTGGTCGGCGTGAATAGTCATATACAAGCGCATCAAGTTTTTGAAATCAGTGTCAGTATATCCCAACATGTGTGCGAAGTTAGCTGCCCAATCTAAACGGTCATTGGGTTCAATTCGTTCTCCATCCTTGAATTTGAGGCGATAAATATAAGCTGCCAAAGGCGTCAGATTGGCTATCAAATTCATAGAATCCTCATAAGCAGCATCCCAATATTCTGATTTAGGCATTCCTTCTTCATATCGCTTAGCAAAGATACTTTCTGTTTGTAGAGCCATGATGCCTATTGTGAACATGGTCATTGCATGAGTATCTTTAGGAAGGGAATTTAAAGTCGAATATACGTATTCTGGAACATTACGGCGCTTTTCCCATTCATTGGTCAGCCAAAGTGCTTCTTCTTCAGTTGGAATTTCGTCAGTCAACATAAGCCAAAAAAGACCTTCTGGAAGGGGCTCTTTACCACGGCCATGCGGTAATTTTTCGCGTAATTCAGGAATAGTATAGCCTCTGAAACGTATGCCCTCTTGCGCGTCAAGCAATGATGTTTCCCAAATCATACTTTTAATATCACGCATTCCACCGTAAGCTTGGCTAAGGGTAACTTGGTCAATTACTTTGTCACCATGTTCTTTGAGCATGGTTTTGACTTCTGCGGATAGTGCAGAAGATTTTTCTTTGAATTTTGCCTTTAATGGATCCATAGTTTGAACTTATACTGAGGGGGTGTTAACCCGTAAATTGAATTTCAAAATTTAACAAAAAAATAAAAATATGGTTTTAAAAGTATTACTCCTAAAATTCATCTACTCTAAAATATGACGGAATTATGTGCGAAGCTCCCTTAATTGGGTAATTGGACTATTATAAATGTCCTACTTAAAAGCCCAAAAGTATAAAATATATAGAAAACTATATTTGTTTTAAATCAAAAAGTAAGGCGATTAAAGTAAAAAACTTTAACCGCCTTACTTTTTGATTATTAAAACTCTGTTTCAGCTAATTTTTTATCAATATCTGATTGAGAGTATCCTTGTTTTTTCATACCGGCAACTATGCCCTCGTATTCTGCCGTTTTGGCAATTTGTTGTTTTTTGAAAATCTCCATTTGGCGCTCGTCAAGGATTGACATCAGCGAGTTATTGGTAGTTTCAAAAGCTGAAAGCCTTTTTACGACGTATTTTTTAAAGTCCTGCGCTTTTAAAGCTTCTATTTTAGCCAAAGCAGTGAATTTTGCTTCTTGTATTTTTTTAACTTCCAATGCTTGCTCTCCAGTCAAGTCATAGATTTTTACCAATTCTATTGTTGCTTTTTGGGCGGCATTCATCGGCTTGTTGGCTGATTCTGCCAAATTTTGACTAAATGCGGATAATGACACGTAAGTCATTAAAAACACCAAAACAATTTTTTTCATCGTTTTTATTTTAGTAGTGAGTTTTTTAACAAAATAAACGCTGCAAATTACAATTTAATTACAAAATTTTTATTCATAAATGAGAATATTATTTTCCTTTTTTTTAAAAAATAACATAATCAAGATTGTACACGAGTTAATAAAACATTGATAATCAGTATATTAAAATTGAATAAAAAAAGACGACCGTCAAAGGGTGAGTTTTGACGGTCGTCTTTATTAAAAACTTAAAATATTACTTTTTTATTATTTTATAAGCTTTACTTACTTTACTTTCTGTTTCAATCCGAATAATGTAAACGCCTTCGGGTAGATTTTCTCCAATGGAAAGCCCCCCCTCAGTATATGGCAGGTTATGGCTCTCTAAAGTTTGACCCAATAGATTTGTTACTTTTATTTTAGCATTTTTATTCGCTTCATCCATCTTGTAATTAAGACTTACGGTGCTTGAAAAAGGATTTGGGAAGGCTTCTAATGTCCAATTATTGGCAATCTCTACCGTGCTGGTCATTTCATTTATTTTGAATGCATCAAGCCCTGCTTCAACTATGTGTCCCGGATTGTCATCCGCTACACTAAAGCGTACCCGCATACTATCTGTAAGTGCCAAATA
>JANPHO010000635.1:0-3916 GCA_031424515.1 Saprospiraceae bacterium | reverse complement strand
AACCCAGTGCGGTTAAAAAAAAAACGTAAGCCAAGACGACGACGTTTGAAAGGTAAACGAGGTCGAGGCACTGCCGCAGATGATAAACCGCCCGTTTTAGGCATGATTCAACGTAATGGCTCTGTCATAATTCGGATGCTTAACAATGTGCAGAGAGTGACTATCGAACCCATTATCCGTAAATTTGTCAAAGCTGGTAGTATTGTTTATACAGAATCTATACAGACGAATACAATATATATAATTGGTTATCAGGTACTTATGTTCATAACACCGTCAATCATGGTAAAGGCGAATATGCCAGAGATGATGATGGTGATGGAAAACACGAAGTCCATGTTAATACGATGGAAGGCTTTTGGTCTTTGTTGAGACCTTGGCTTAGACCCCATCGTGGTATTTCTCAAGAAAGACTCCCTTATTATTTGGGCTTCTTTGAATATTTGCACAATATTAGAAAACGAGGTCAAGTCGCTCTATCCGCTTTAGTCAGGCTTTTGGTAGCAACTTGAAATCATAATTGAGCCTTCTTCAAAATCCATAGGCTCTATTTTAATTATCTAAACAATTTAAATACAATATTAATGAAAAAGGCTCGTCAGTAACAACCGACGAGCCTTTATATATTTTCATTCAAATTGAATTGTCAATTAAACAAGTTCTTCTGTTTTTTGACGTTCAGGACGTAAGCTACGAACCACTGCGCCAGTTTGCCACATTTCAGATTCACGCAATTCTTTCAATTCCGCATCCAATTTTTCACGATAATCAACTTGGCTGTTTGAGTCAATTGAGCGTTGTGCTTCTTCACCAGCAGCAACTGAATCATACAATTCTTTGAAAACTGGAGCAGATGCATCACGGAATTTTTTCCACCAATCCAATGCACCACGTTGAGCAGTTGTTGAACAGTTAGCATACATCCAATCCATACCGTTTTCAGCAACCAATGGCATCAATGATTGCGTTAATTCCTCAACAGTTTCGTTGAAAGACTCTGATGGAGAGTGACCTCTACGGCGTAATTCATCGTATTGAGCGGCAAAAATACCTTGGATAGCACCCATCAAAGTTCCACGCTCACCAGAAAGGTCAGAGTAAACCTCTTTTTGGAAATTTGTTTCAAATAAATAACCTGAACCAATACCAACACCCAAAGCGATTGTACGGTCGAATGCACGACCCGTGGCATCTTGGAAAATAGCATAAGATGAGTTCAAACCACGACCTTCTAAGAACATACGGCGCAATGACGTACCAGAACCTTTAGGTGCAGTCAAAATCACATCAACATCAGCTGGAGGAATGATGCCTGTACGCTCTTTGTAAGTGATACCAAAGCCGTGTGAGAAATATAATGCTTTACCCGCAGTCAAATGTTTTTTTATCGTAGGCCAAGCTGCAATTTGAGCAGCATCAGACAACAAATACATGATGATAGTAGCCCGTGTACATGCTTCTTCAATATCAAAAAGAGTTGAACCTGGTACGAAACCATCTTTAATCGCTTTATCCCAAGATTTTGAAGGATTGCGTTGACCAATGATAACTTTAAAACCATTATCGCGTAGATTCAATGCCTGTCCAGGACCTTGTACACCATAACCGATGATTGCAATTGTCTCTTCGCTTAATACTTGTTTTGCTTTTTCAAGAGGAAATTCTTCGCGCGTCACAACGTTTTCAATTGTACCGCCAAAATTTAATTGAGCCATGATAATTATTGATTTTTAATTTATTTTTCTTAAAACCTATTTAAAATTGATTTATATTTTTAAAAATCACCACTAAAACTGCCTGAATAATAAGGGGTAATGATTTCTATCTCATAAATCGAGTGCAAAAGTAAAAAAATATGCTCGAAATATTATACCTTAAATATTGCATTGATTACAATGTTCAAACGCATATTTTAGAGCTGAATTTGAGTTCCATTTATGATTGTGGAACTGGAGTTCCGCTCTACAAAGCAGACAAAGCTTGAGCAAAATCTTCTATTAAATCCGCTATATTCTCAATGCCCACTGAAATCCTCAAAAGATTTGGTGGACTTACTGAATGTACTCCTTCCGCTGATTGACGATGGTCAACTAATGTCTCCACTCCTCCAAGGCTTGTTGCATGTTTCACTAATTTCAGATTTGAAGCCATTTTTAGGGTTTCATCAGCGCCACCTTTTACTAAAATGGACATCATTCCCCCAAAGCCACCTTTCATTTGCTTTTTAGCTGTTTTATGATGGGCGTTTGTTTTCAAACCTGGATACAAAACTTGCTCAACATTAGGGTGTTTTTCAAGGAAATCAGCCAATTTTTGAGCATTTTCACCGTGTACTTTCATCCGAATTGGGAAAGTTGAAAGGCTTCGATACAATAGCCAACTATCAAATGAAGATGGTACAGCTCCACCTAAAGTCTGATATTCTCTAATTTTAAGGCTTAAATCACCGTCCGTTTTTAAAACAATACAACCGCCAGTTACATCGCTGTGACCACCGAAATATTTAGTGGTTGAGTGCATTACTATATCTACACCCATATCCAATGGGCGGGTAAAATAAGGTGTTGCCCAAGTATTATCGCACGCTGTAAGGATATTTTTGCCCGCTGCAAGTTTTACAATTGCTTCAATATCAGCTATTTTAAGGCTTGGATTTGAAGGTGATTCTATCCAAATCAGCTTTGTATTCTTCTTGATATTTTTTTTAATAGTATTGATATTGCTCATATCAATGGCACTGTAAGTCAAACCCCACCTTTTATAAAGGTTTTCTAAAATAACGCGCGTGCCGTAATAAATATCGTCGGGAATAATTACGTGACAATTGGGTTCTAACAAGTTAAAAACGCTCATTGTCGCAGCTTGACCTGAAGCAAAAGTGATGGCAACTGCCCCGTTTTCAAGAGCCGCCAATTTGGATTCCAAAGCCCTGCGATTAGGATTAGAGGCTCGTGCGTAAATATCACGACCTTCTGGGAAGCCCCCCTCAGTATCTCGTTCAAAAGTGGTCGATAAAATGATGGGCATGCTTACTGCACCGGTCTCTTTATCCCCGTGAAATCCTTGATGGATTGAAAGCGTTTCAATATTTTTCATGTAAAAAAGCTTTTAATTTTAGAGGGCAAAAATGCACAATCTATCATTAAAAAAAGCATAAAAGAGGCTGTTTCAGTAGTTAGGCTAAAATAAAAGCTGCTATCTTTTAAGTCGGCTCTGAAAATCAAACAAAATACTTCGCTTCGCATCGCATTTTATTTGATTTTCAGCCCGACGTTAGCAGCTTATATTTCTTCACGCCTAAGTTAATTCGCTTTCGCCAATTCGGATTCAATGGATTTTAGATAATTATTGAGTTGTTCCATGGGTTTTGAAATGGCTACTCGACCTGAGCGGACGAACTCATAAATACCCAATTGCTTCAAATCATTCAACAAATCCTCCGTTTCATGCTCCAAACCCGTTTTTTCAATCACGACGAACTCTTTTTCAACGGTTAAAATACGGGCGTGGTGCTTGCGCATGAGTAGAATCATGGTTCCAGGGTCTTGATATGCGGCAATAGGCACTTTGTAAAGCGCGATTTCTTGATTGATGATTTGGTCGTCTTCATAATAGAATGATTTCAATACATCCACTTGCTTATCTAATTGTTGAACCAGTTTTTTAACCTGATCTTCATCAACATTAACGACAATTGTGAATCGAAAAATCCCTTCGATGGACGATTGTGAGGTCGTCAAAGATTCAATATTGATGTGTCGGCGCGTAAAAACCATTACTACGCGCATTAAAAGTCCCGCTTTATTTTCGGTAAAAACGGTTATGGTGAATTGTTTAACTTCGTTTGCCATATTATTTACCCCCTCAGTATTGGAGGAATTTTTGTTGAAGTGTCGGAGTGACTTTAAGTCACTCC
>JANPHO010000634.1:0-6528 GCA_031424515.1 Saprospiraceae bacterium | reverse complement strand
TCTAAAAACTGCAGGAGATTAAAAATAAACATATTATATATTTTTTAAATTTTTAAAATACCTTTTTTTATGGTTTTTATATATTGTACTTTTATGTAAATTAATAAAGTATATATATGAACCGGTTTACTAAAGCAATCTACCTAATTATCCTCATTTTTTTCATTCAAAGTTGTACAAATGATTATGATATCGAGCCCAGTACAGATGAATCAAGAGCCACACTTTCAAAAACTGAAGAAAATGCAGTTGATGGCATTTGCAATTATGAATTTCAAGAATCGAGCTTAACCAATTTTGGCTGGGTCAAAACTTTTGATGAAAATTTCACGAATAATCTCGATAAGTGGAATATCTGGACAGGTGGGGCTTACAATTACGAATTACAATTTTATCAAGCAAACAATCTACAAATTTCTGACGGTGCGCTTCAAATTAAAGCCGTAAAAGAAACAGTAGTGGGTGCCACAAGACCCAATATGCCAGAGCTTTCAAAATTCAACTATACTTCTGGCAGGATTGAATCCAAAACGCTTTTTTCAGCCAGTAATTCAAAACCGCAAGTAAGAATTATGGCTCGCATAAAATTGCCCTCTGGATATGGTCTATGGCCTGCGTTTTGGAGTTACGGCGACCCGTGGCCGACTCAAGGTGAAATCGACATACTGGAAGCTAAAAGCCAAGACCCTTTTCGGTACCATACTTCATATTATTACGGCGATAAAGCAGGAATTAATCTGGCTTATGATGGTGAGGCATCAGTCATAACCAATGTTGACCTAACATCGTGTTACCATGTGTATGAAGTCATTTGGGGGAAAAATAGTTTCACTTACCTTTTTGATGGTCAAATAGTGGGGACTAAAACGGGTGGTTATATTTCTAAAATTTTCGGTAAAAAGGAGAGAATAACGCTAAATCTGGCAGTTGGTGGCTTGTTTTTTCCAAATTTAGATAACTCACTGATACAAACCGGCACAATGTCAGTGGATTGGGTGAAAGTTTTTACGTCTCGATAAATACACATCAGAATAGTTTATAGTGTATCGTGTTTGGTTTTAGACAAGCGGAATTCATATAATAACGGGTTTTCTATACGTTAAAAACCACAAAATAAACCTTCGAATATTAGCAATAATATAAAATTTAGCTGGCTAAAAACTAAACACCATACACTAAAAACTATAACAATTTTAAATAATCGTCAAAAGAGATAAGGCAATTCCAATAAAAATGGCGCCCATCTTTTGCCAACTAATTTTATGCTCATCAGTGCTGTCAATTTCAAATAAAATGGTCGTTGAAATATGTAAAAGTGAACCAATCACTACCGCTATTATCTTTTTCAAAACGTCTTGCTCAAAATGAAAAAATTGGGTGATAAATGCCCCCATTGGCGACATCGCAGCAAAGATGAAAATACATAAAATCACTACTTTCTTTTCAAAATGACTCATCAATAACAGCAATGCCAAGGCAAAAGCTTCAGGTGCTTTGTGCATCATAACGCCATAGAATAAATGGTCGTGATTATGCTCTTGGGCGTGGTTAACAGCGTGCAAGTCGCCGTAAATACTGAGGGGTAGACCTTCTATAAAAGCGTGAATAGAAAGCCCCAGCATGACCTGAAAAGCAAACATAGGTTTGCTGGTATGATGATGGTCATGGATGTGCCCATGCTCCACACCAAGCGATAAGCGCTCCAAAAAAAGTTGGATAAAAAAGCCGATTAAAACCCAAATCCCGATTGCTTGACTGCTATTGGCATAAGCATCAGGAATCAGATGAAGTACAATTATACCTAATATATAAGCACCTACAAATGAAAGGATTAGTTGCAACAAACGGGTATTATCGCTTTTAAATTTAAAAGCCAATAATCCACCAGCTAATACCGCTAAAAATAATAAAATATACTGTAAAATGTTCATAATACAGAGAAAGTAAAAAATGAAAAGTGAAAAACTAAAAGTGAAAAGTGACCTCGAGCATTTAGGGAAAGTAAAAAATCAGGTACTATATCATGAATTTAAATTAAAATCTTTCGCATATTTCATGTAGAAATAAGCAGCTACCCACCCTATCAAACTGCCTAAAAACCCACCACAGATAATATCCAAAGGATAATGTACACCCACATAAACTTGACCCAAAGCAATAGTAGAAGCCCACACCCACAAACCTATTTTAAGCCATTTTTTACGCCTCGCAAATGTCATGATTATGAAAGTAGCAATAGCAAAATGATTGGTCGCGTGGGATGACGGAAAGCTGTAACCACTCCCACATGGGATGAGTAATTTCACCTCATGCATGTACTCCAAATTGCGGCTCACGTCATGACATGGGCGCGCTCTTTCCACTGATTTTTTAATCAATTTACTACTGATTGTATCCGAACAGCCAATCGTAATTGCCAAACAAAGCAGGTAAATCCACCCTTTTTTACCGAATTTTTCTAATAAAAATGAAATAAAAAAAATGTATAACGGAATCCATAAATACATACTCCTCCAGAAAGGCATTAGTTTATCCAAAGCCTCAAAATGGCAGGTAGTGTTGATAAAATAAAAAACCTGTTGGTCAATATTTATTAAATAATTCATTTACGTATTGCCTTGATAATCAACCTATTAGATGAATTAATATCGAATGGATTTAAGTTATAGTCACCGAATTTTTGGATAATTTTCAATCCAGCATTTTCAAACAGTTTATCGAACTCCCCCTCAGTAAAAAGCCTTACTTTTTCTTGAAAACGGTACTCTTTGCCCTCTGATTCGAACTCTATCTCTTTGATAATGTGCTCATCATCGGTAATTCGCTTTTTAATATGAAAATCAATACCGCCTGTAGTTTGGATATAATCGGGTTTCATAGTATCGCGCACCCAAGCTGAATTGAAATAATCAAGAATAAAGACACCATCTTGTTTCAAACCATTTTTTACATTGATGAGTGATTTCAGATTATCAGTTTCTTTTTCAAAATAGCCAAAACTGGTAAAAATATTAAAAATGAAATCGAAATAATTGATTCTGAACGGATGCCTCATATCGTGCTCGAAAAAGGATAAATAATCGGTTTCAAACTTTTGGGCGTATTTTATGCTTTTTTTCGATAAGTCCAAACCCGTCACATCAAAACCTTTTGATTCCATATATATGCTATGCCTACCCTTTCCACAAGCCAAATCTAAAACCCTTGGTTTAGTATTTTGAGCCTCATTATACTGAGGGGCCAAATGATGCAGCAAGTTATCTAAGAAATCTTGAGCATCTTTTTCATTATAATTTTGATAAAGTATGTGATAAAAAGGTGAATCAAACCACCCCGCAAACCATTCTTTTTTCATACTTTTTAATATTTTTACTATTTAAATTGTTGGTTTTCAATGTTTTAAAAAATCAAGTGTAATGATATCAGTAATCTTATTTAAGGCTTTTATGATTCTGAGGCTCAAAATTACTAAAAAAACAAAGGCGAGGAATATCCTCGCCCTTATTTTTTGTAACATTGTTACATTTATATTTTTTTAGTGCTTAGTGCATGTGCTAATCACTAAGTACAAAGCACCATGCACCACTACGGAAATATACCCAAGCTCTCGTAGTCACTTCCTACCTTTTTAATAGCCACAACAAAAGCTGCCGATCGCATATCGGGTATAATCGGATTTTGAAGCCATTTTTCACGGATTGCATGGTAGGAGGTTATCATTGTCTCTTCCAAACCAGAGCGCACAAGGTCAATTTCATTAGGTCCAGTAACCAATACTGCGCGATCACGTTCACTTACGGTTTTGCCCGTGTAGGTTTCGATAGCTTTTACCAAATTATAATTGGCATTTAATTCAAATCTTTTATTGAGACGACCAAAACGCACGTGTGAAAGGTTTTTTAACCATTCAAAATACGAAACAGTCACACCGCCTGCGTTGATATACATATCTGGTATAATCCAAACGCCCTTTTTAGCTAAGTACTCACTTGCATCGGCATCAATGGGACCATTTGCCGCTTCGGCTATGATTTTTGCCTTGATACGCGGAGCATTTTGCATGGTAATTTGATTTTCAAGAGCCGCCGGAACCAAAATATCACATTCCAATTCCAAACCTTCCATCCGATTACTGAGGGGGGTCGCACCCGGGAAAGTCATGATTGTACCTGCTTCTTTGCGGTGTTTCATCAAGGCTTCAATGTCAATACCTTTCGGATTGTGAATGGAACCTTCGTACTCCAAGATACAGATAATCTTAGCATCACCCTCTTGCTGCGAAATCAGACCCGTAAAGCTACCCACATTACCCAAACCTTGAATAATGATGCGTTTGCCAGCAATACCAGTGGTCATACCCAGTTTTTTCATGTCTTCATCTACACTCACTGCCTCACGAATACCATAGTAAACGCCTCTACCCGTCGCCTCTACCCTACCTTGAATACCGTTCATGCTCACAGGCTTGCCCGTAACACAGGCGATGCCATCGAGTTCTCCATGACGCAAAGTCGTGTAAGTGTCCATAATCCAAGCCATTTCACGTCCGCTGGTGCCGTAATCGGGCGCAGGAACATCCACACCGGGACCAATCATGTTGCGATTCACCAATTCATAGGTGTATCGGCGGGTGATGCGTTCAAGTTGCTCGTCAGTGTACTTTTTAGGGTCAATTTTGATACCGCCTTTTGCGCCGCCGAAGGGAACGTCCACGAGGGCACATTTGTAGGTCATCAAGGCTGCCAATGCCATTACTTCCTCTTGGTCAACATCCATAGAGTAGCGAATACCACCTTTCGTGGGCATTCGGTGGTGGCTGTGTTGGGCGCGGTAAGCCTCTATCACCTCAATATCATCACCTACTTGGACGGGGTAACGCATCCTGAGGACCGTGTTACAGGCTCTAATTTGGTCGAGCAAACCTTTTTGTAAACCTGTGTAAGGCGCAGCCTTAGCAAAGTTTTTGTTAACACTTTCAAAAAATTGATTACTCATTTTTTTTAATTTGATTTTCTAATTTGGTTAGTTTTCTATCAATATTGATTAAAAACGCAATAATGCCTATGAAAATAATGATAATAACACCTATTACGACGTAAATCATACCGATGTTACGCATAAAATCAGTGCCTTGTGGTGTTTGAGCGTTTAAGGAATTAAATGTTAAGAATACTAGTAAATTTATAATTAGGAATATCTTTTTCATTTTATAATCTTTAAATATTTTAATAAATCAATATGTCTAATATTGCAAAACAGTTGAAATTTAGACAAATCTAATGTAGAATGTTCTCAACATTATCACATTAACTAGTTCAATTTAAATAATAGGTATTTTTAATTTTAGGTGTAAATATTTGATTTTCAATTAATTATAACTTGGTTCAAGTTTTAAATTTGAACCAAGTTTTACTATTATTTAAACAAACTTAATTACCGGCATTTAAGACATTTTCTTCAATCATTCTGGTTCTATACACCAAAGTCCCTATCCAAACACCCAATAAAATCCAACCAATGCAAGCGGGATAAAATACCATACGCATGGTGCTATCCAAATCCTGTCCACCAAATGCGATATTTGAACCATTACCTGGGTGTAAACTCGCTTGAGCTAATTTAGGCACAACATACAATAATGGAATCAGCGTTGCAAAAGCAAAAACACTGTACACCGCTGCAATACGCGCTTTTTTCTCTTCATCTTCAAACGCCCCCCTCAGTACAAAATAAGCTAAATAGATAGCAAGAGCCGTATAAGTCATAATTATTTTAATATCCATCGGAAACGGCTCGCCCCAAGCATAATTTGCCCACAAACCGCCCGTAAATAAGCCTAAAAAGCCGAATAAAATCCCCGCAAGAGTATATGAAACGGCTTTAATATCCGATTCACGGCGGCGGAATCTCAAATATTGAATACTGTGAAAAATAGCCACACCAAAAAGTGTGAACATTACAAACCACATCGGCACGTGATAAAAAGTATTGCGCAGTGTTTCAGCCAAAAGATTGCGGTACGGATACGCAAAACGCCATTTACGATTAATCTCCATTGAAGCATTCCAAAGGGGTTGACCCGCTTGTTTATTCATAGAATCTTGCGTAATTTCGATGGCTTCAGGACGAATCGCTTGCTCAGCACCTTCCACACTCACTAAAATACTCGCTTTTTCGAGCTTTGTACTGAGGGGTAGGAAATGAGGAATCGCAAATTTAAATTCTACTTGTTGTCCGCTCACCGCTTTAAAATCCATTGATTTTATGGCAAAAACCCGCGTAGAATCTATCTTTTTACCGTCTTTATCTTTCAAAATAGTTTCGTCAATGTGCAGCCAAGCGGTACCATTTTTAGCACCTTCCCAATTAGAATTATAGCCATTCACTTTTAGCCAAAGTGTATCGCCCACTTTAGCACTATATGGCGTCACCTGAGTCACACCCGTGCGCAAAGGCACTATCAAACCCGCTATAAAAACCCATGTCATCAATATGACGCAAAGGATTTTCCACCAATTTTTTCTCATA
>JANPHO010000633.1:0-7954 GCA_031424515.1 Saprospiraceae bacterium | reverse complement strand
CTATGATGAAGCCATTGCCACGTATAATAAAGCCATCGAAGAATATCAAGCAACTCCGGTTGATAGAGAAAAATACAGCACCAATCCACTGATAACTGAACGAGTATTAATTGCCCAGACGTATTCAAATATCGGTTCAACGTATCATTATAAAGGCGATCTTGATAATGCAAAAAAGTATATAATGAGGGGGCTTGATTCACTTAAAGTTTTGAATTCCACCGCAGGATTAATTGAAATGTATGATGAATTAGTAACTGTTTTATCAAAAAAAGGGGATTTTGCCTTGGCATTAGATTATCAAAAACGCATTAAAGTATTACAAGATAGTGCGTTTTATAATCGGCGACAGACAGAATTACTCGAGTTGCAAACAAGGTTTGATTCTGAAAAAAAGAATAAAGAAATCCTCCTTCTCAATCAAGATAAAAAAGTCCGCGATTTACAACTCGAACGCCAGACCCTCGACCTCATCAATCAACGCCTTTTAACGGAAAAAAACGTGAAAAATATTGAAATATTAAAACAAGCCAAAGCCCTACAAGAAGCCCAATTGGCTCGGACAGAAGCCGCTTTTGATATTGAAAAACAAGAGAAATTGGCTCAAAAAGCTTTGCTTGATGTGGCTACTCGTGATCAGCTTTTACAGAAAAATGCGGTGGATGAAGCCAGAACTAAATTATGGATTTTAGGCGGAATTTTAACCATAATTATGGCATTTGGCGCAGCATTGTGGCAAATATTTAGGCAACGACAAAAAGCTGAAATTGCTCGAGCGGAGGTTGAAAAAATGCAAATGGAACAAAAAAATAAAGAGGCTTTTCAAGAAATGGAAATGAAGCTTTTGCGCTCGCAGATGAATCCTCATTTTATGTTCAACGTCCTCAATTCTATTAATCGCTATGTACTTGAAAACGACTCAGTGCAAGCCTCCACTTACTTGACAAAATTTTCGCGGCTTATGCGTTTGGTTTTAGAAAATTCAAGGAGTGAAAAAGTGACTTTGGAAAACGAATTAGCTGCCCTTTCCCTGTATATCGAGTTGGAAACGCTTCGTTTTAAGGATAAAATCAGCTATTCGCTCACCGTCGACCCTTCAGTAGATAAACGTTTTACACGGCTACCGCCGCTCATGATTCAGCCTTATGTCGAAAATGCTATCTGGCATGGTCTCATGCACCGCGAAGATGGAGGGCGAATTGATATTCATCTGAGTCACCCTACTGAAAATCAATTGGAAGTTGAAATTGTGGATAATGGTATTGGTCGGAAAGCAGCCATTGCTTTAAAATCAAAATCTGCCACCGACAAAAAATCATTTGGTATGCAAATAACCTCTGAAAGGTTGGCTTTAGTGAATACGCTTTATAACACCGACACCAGTATCCAAATTAGCGATTTAGAAGATAAAAACGGTAACTCATTAGGGACAAAAGTAACTTTAAGAATCCCTTGTTAAATTTATAAAACCAATAAAATGAAAAACAAACCCTTGCGTGCCATCATTATTGACGATGAACCCGATTGTGTCGCGGTTGTAGAAATGCTATTGAGACAGCATTGCCCGAATACTGAAATAATCGGTTCTACAACCAAAAGTACTGAGGGGGTCAATCTTATCCGCACACTAAAGCCCGATGTGGTTTTTTTAGATATTGAAATGCCTGTGCTCAATGGTTTTCAGTTATTGGATGAAATAGGTAATATTAATTTTCAACTCATTTTTACAACTGCTTATGACCGTTACGCCGTTCAAGCCTTTAAATATTCGGCTATTGATTATTTATTAAAACCCATTGACCCGCAAGATTTGATACCCGCTATAGCCAAAGTAGAACAAAAACAAGTCGTGGATAGCAAGCAATTGGAGCTTCTCCGTCAGCAGCTATATGCCCCGAATCCTTCCGTAGGTGATAAGATAGCCTTGCCTTACGCTCACGGATATATCATAGTAGAAGTGGCTCAAATCGTCTATTGTGAATCAGATGGCAGTTATACAAAAGTAGTTTTAGCCAGTGGTGAAGTACACCTTATAACCCGCTCATTGGGCGAAGTGGAAGAGACTTTGGAAAGCAATGGCAGCTTTTTCAGAATTCATCGCCAATTTTTTATCAATTTAAAACATATAAAAAGGATTGTCAAATCAGATGGTGGTTCTGTCACAATGAATGGCAATATTGAAGTGCCCATTGCCCGCAATCGCCGTGAAGATTTCGTGAAATTGTTTATGCGGTTATAAAAAAATAATTACATTAGATGCTTCCCACAAATTGCTCGAATTTCAACAAAAATTATAATAAAATTAGTGGAAAACTCAAGCAATTCGTGATATAAATATAAGTAATTACGTTTTTTATTTAAAATATTATCGAAATAACGATGACACAATTTCAAGCCCTCGAGTGGCAACGCAATATCTATTTAAACGGCTTTATGGGTAAAATGCCACTTATTTCGCCTGATTGGATGAAATTAGAGCAAGATGCCATTGGTAAAATGACCAAAGAGGCAGCCTCTTATATCGTGGGTGGGGCTGGCTTACAGAAGACGATGGAGAATAACCGTACAGGTTTTGATGCTTATCGCATACTGCCCCAAGTGCTTCAAAACGTTGAAAATAGAGATGCGAGTACAGAAATATTGGGGGTGAAAATGCCCTCTCCATTTTGGCTTTGCCCAATAGGCGTGTCTGAAATGGTGCATCCCGAAGCCGACCTCGCCATAGCCAAAGCCGCTGCTCAAACCGGGATTCCCTATGTTTTCTCCAACCAAGCATCCATAAAAATGGAGACTTGCGCAGAGGCGATGGGCGATAGCCCGCGTTTTTTTCAACTTTATTGGTCCCGTTCAAGGGATTTGGTGGCTCATTTTGTGCAACGAGCAGAAGCTTGTGGTTGTAAAGGAATTGTATTAACGCTCGATACTACTTTTTTAGGTTGGCGTACTCGTGATTTGGATTTAGGCTTTTTACCTTTTTTACAAGGCAAAGGCATCGCTCAATATACCTCCGACCCTGTTTTTCAAAAAATGATTGATGCAGAATTAAGTAAGCCCAAAGATTCAGTTGATTTTAAGCCTAAAATCACACTTTCTACTATAAAAAACCTCATTTCAGCTGTAAATCACTACCCTAGTTCGGACGGCTTTTTAACAAAATTGCGCTCAGGCAGACCGATGACAGCTGTAAAATTATTCACAGGTTTTTACACCAATCCAGCTTTGACGTGGGATGATCTTTCGTTTTTAAGACAACACACGAAGCTTCCCATATTTTTAAAAGGCATTTTACACCCTGAAAATGCTAAAAAAGCCGTCGATTATGGTATGAATGGTATTGTCGTTTCAAATCATGGAGGACGGCAAGTGGATGGTTCGATTGGTGCTATTGAAGCACTACCCGAAGTGGTAAAAGCTGTAAATGGACAAGTACCCATCGTTTTAGATAGTGGTATTAGGGGTGGGGCAGATGTGTTTAAAGCATTGGCTTTGGGCGCTACTGCAGTGGGTTTGGGTCGCCCGTATATTTATGGCTTGGCGCTCGGTGGACAACAAGGCGTGTACGATGTCATTCGCCATTTACAAGCGGATTTTGAATTGACGATGAGCTTGGCAGGTTGTCGAAATGTGAAAGAAATAACTGTTGATACTTTGGTAAAATCCCCTTTTTTATGAAAAATACTGAGGGGGAGTAAAATATAGACGCCGAACTATTATATTTGTTTTTTAATAAAAATAAAATAATGGAAAGACGTAAAGCAATTAAAGGTATAGCCCTTTCTCTGGGCAGCTTGGTCAGTTTGCCCGCATGGGCTTCGGGTTGGAATCCTTCAACTATTGGTACATCTTTATCGACTACAATCGGCGGCGAGGCACTTCTGGCGGAACTCGTCGAAACGATTATTCCCACCACCAACACACTTGGCGCAAAAGGTTTAGGCGTGCATCAATTCATCCAAAAGATGATTACTGATTGTTATGATAAAAAAGCCCAAGCGGATTTTGAAAAAAACTTAGCCAATATTGACCCCCTCAGTATAAAAGCCTTTGGAAAGCCTTTTTCAGAAGGCGATGCGACGCAACGTATGGAAGTGCTCAAATCATTAGCCCAATCTGAGGATAAAGGCTCTAAAGATTTTTATAGAACATTGCGTGGATTAACCATCCAAGGCTATACAAGTTCGGAGTATTACATGACCAAATTCACGGACTATGAAATGGCTCCCGCACGATTTTATGGCTGTGTGCCTGTAAAAAATAAATAAAACAAGACAACTAACGATGAAAAAATTACTAATTATTTCATCGTTGCTAACTAAACAATAAAGAAAGAAAATGGCCAATTTTAATATAGATAGTGTTAAAAAACGAACTTACGATGCCATTGTCATCGGGTCGGGTATAAGTGGCGGTTGGGCTGCTAAGGAATTGACGGAAAAAAAGTTGAAAACATTGGTTTTGGAGCGTGGAAAAGATGTCAAACACATCATTGATTAC
The DNA here is from genome assembly GCA_031424515.1 of Saprospiraceae bacterium. Lineage (GTDB taxonomy): Bacteria > Bacteroidota > Bacteroidia > Chitinophagales > Saprospiraceae > JAAFJT01. Next base: position 3,460 of record JANPHO010000633.1, on the reverse strand, counting down.
CCGACGACCATGAAAGAACCGTGGGAGTTTGAGCATCGGGGTCAAATGCCGCTTGAGGTACAAAAAGCCAATCCAATTGCCAGCAGATGTTATATTTTCAAAGAAGATGCGGCTCATTTTGTGGTAAAAGACAATGAGCATCCCTACATTCAAGAAAAGCCTTTTGACTGGATTAGGGGCTACCAAACAGGGGGTAAATCTTTGCTTTGGGCGCGCCAAACGCAGCGTTGGAGTTCTTTTGATTTTGAGGGTCCTGCACGAGATGGTTTTGCGGTTGAGTGGCCTATTAAGTATGATGAAATTGCTCCGTGGTACAGCCATGTTGAACGATTTGCGGGCATTTCAGGTAATAAAGATGGCTTGCCACAATTGCCTGACGGTGAGTTTTTACCGCCGCATGAAATGACTTGCGTTGAAAAATATTTCAAAGAGCAAATGGCAAAGGCATACAAAGACCGCCCCGTTATCATCGGTCGTTGTGCACACATCACCAAGCCTGAGCCTATTCACTTGCAGCAAGGTAGAGCGCAATGTATGAATCGCAGCTTGTGCCAAAGGGGTTGCCCTTATGGCGGTTATTTTAGCAGTAACTCTTCTACTTTACCGTGGGCAGCCAAAACGGGTAAAATGACGCTTCGTCCTAACTCTGTGGTTCATTCCATTATTTATGATGAAAAAAAGCAAAAAGCGACAGGCGTGCGGGTTTTTGACTCCGAGACTAAGGAAATGATTGAGTTTTATGCTAAAATCATTTTCGTGAATGCCGCTGCATTCAATACCAATTTAATTTTATTAAACTCTACATCCAATCGTTTTCCGAACGGCTTGGGTAATGATAATGGTTTGATGGGTAAATACGTGGCATTTCACAATTATCGGGCAAGGGTTAACGGCGATTATGAAGGCTTTTTGGACTCTACTACTGAGGGGATACGCCCGAACAGCAGTTATATCCCGCGTTTCAGAAATGTATTAAAACAAGAAACGGACTTTTTACGCGGTTATGCCGCAGGATTCGGGGCGAGTAGATATAGAACGAATGATAGAGAAGCTATAGGACTGGATTTAAAAACCAGTCTGGAAGCCAATAACAAATGGCAAAACTGGAATGTCGGCTCGCACATGATGGGTGAAACAATTCCGAAAGAGACCAATTATGTGGCATTGGATAAAACGCAATTAGACCCATTTGGTATGCCTAAATTGAAAATCTCCATTGATTATGATGAGAATGATGAAAAAATGGTGAAAGATTATTTGGAGCAAATGACTGAAATGTTTACCGTGGCTGGTTTTACCAATATCAAAACCTACGACTCGCACCAAGCACCCGGCTTAGATATTCACGAAATGGGCGGGGTGAGAATGGGTAAAGACCCTAAAACCTCCTTATTGAATGGTTGGAATCAGCTTCACGCTTGCAAAAACGTATTCGTTACAGATGGGTCGAGCATGACATCAACCTCTACTCAAAATCCATCTTTGACCTATATGGCATTTACAGCCCGTGCGGTTGATTATGCGGTGAAAGAATTGAAAAAGAGGAATATATAAAAATTTTGATAGCAGAAGTGCTAAATAATAGGTTAAAAATTTTATATCTACTAACCCTACCGCTTTAGCGTGGGGTTCCAATAAAAGCACCTTTGGGCTTTAGCCACTAATATCTCATGACTTATATTGAAATTTTATCGGCTAAAGCCTTAAATATGGTTATTCTATTTGCCCCACGCTAAAGCGATGGGGTTAATAGATGAAATTTTTGATATTACAAAACTTGGATTATTTATACAAAATATTCAAGGTGGAAACAGAGGTGTTTTACACTTTTACAAACTCACTCGGATTCACGCCAAATTGCTTTTTAAAACATTCTCTGAAATATTTTAAATCTTGAAAACCGACTTTATAAGTGGTTTCTGCTACGGTATAGCCTTTTTCAAGTAGTTGAGCCGCGCGTTTTAAGCGGATGGTGCGAATAAAGTGATTGGGCGTATCGCCCGTCAACGCTTTAAGTTTTCGATATACTTGCATGCGCGACATAAAGAGGGCACTGCTCATTTGCTCCACGGAATAATCACTGTCTTCGAGGTGTTTTTCAACGAGTTCGATACATTTTTCAATGAAAATTTTATCCAAATGTGTGATATTCAGCTCTGTTGGTTTTACTTCAAAACCGGTATTTTGTATAAAATTTTTCTCAAAACGGCGTTGTATGCGTTCTCTATTATCTAAAAGATTTTTAACCCTCGTTAATAATAAAGTCATGTTGAACGGTTTGGTAACATAATCGTCAGCACCGGTTTCATATCCTTCAATTTGATACAGTTGTGATGAACGGGCAGTGAGCAAAATAAGTGGAATATGGCAAGTAGATTCAATAGTTTTGATGTGTTTGCAAAGCTCTAAACCATCCATTTCGGGCATAATAACGTCTGAAATAATCAAATCGGGAATAAGTTGTTGCGCTTTTTCAAGCCCTAATACGCCATTTTCAGCTTCCTCAATCTGATAAAACGGGTTTAAACTCATTCGGATAAACGTGCGGATATCAGGATTATCTTCTACTATTAAAACGAGTGGTTTATTGGTTTTTTCGGCGGCTAAATCGACTTGATACTGAGGGGGTACTTCCGAAATATGCTCGACAGGAAAATCGTTAGGGGCAGGATAAAATGCAATATCTTCACTACTTTTAAAATCATAATCCACAAATTTAGGCTCATAATGTTCATTGCCAAGCGGAATCGAAATAGTGAACTTTGACCCTTTTCCCGCCTCACTTTCTACTGTGATTTTCGATTTATGTAAGTCAATGACGTTTTTAGTTAAAGCCAGACCGATACCTGTGCCTTGTCGGTGTTTGCCTTCTACGGGCATTTTACCCCGATAAAACTCTTCAAAAATATGCGGTAATTCATCCGCTGCAATACCCAATCCTGAATCTTCGATTGAAATTACCGCGTTGCGTTGCTCGTCCATGTCCAATTTGACGGTAACGTTGCCACCATCATCAGTATATTTAAAAGCATTGGATAATATATTAAAAAAGACTTTTTCCATCTGACTGCGGTCAAACCAAACCTTGAGGTTTTCGGCTGTGGTGATAAAGCTGAAATCAATGTGGCGTTGCCGCGCTAAATCCCTAAATGCGATGGTTATATTGGTTAAATATTTCACAATATCGGTTTCGACAACTTGTAGTGTCATCAAGCCAGCTTCCGTTTTTCTGAAATCTAAAAGTTCAGTTATGAGATTGAAAAGGCGCGTGGCATTGCGCTGCATGAGGTCGTAGGTGTCGTGTACTGAGGGGGTCACATCTTCCTTTTTAATGAGTTCTTCGAGCGGGGAGAGAATCAAAGTTAAAGGTGTGCGCAACTCATGCGATACGTTGGTGAAAAATCGAACTTTCATTTGGCTCATTTCCTCGCTTTGTTCCCGCTTGAAAGTCTCCATTTTG
>JANPHO010000632.1:0-8261 GCA_031424515.1 Saprospiraceae bacterium | reverse complement strand
TGATAGGAATACAAATGTGATTCGCTATCAAATGCAAAAATAACATAAAACCCTTGCAGCTTCCTAAATTTTATTTCAAAAAAGAAAACTAAAATTATTTTTGGCTCATTAATTGAATAAGTTTTATTTTTAATCTATTTTGAAGCACTTTTTTACAAGAAGTTGATTTTCAGTTTTTTAAGTAGTTGGGCTAAAATAAACGTGGTTTTCTTTCTAAGTCGGCTCTTAAAATGGTATAAAAATCTCCGCTCTGCTCCGTTTTTATACCATTTTAAGCCCGACAGAAAACCACGTTCATTTTCATACGCCTACTTATAATATAAAACAGGATTCTGTTTGGTTCTTTGACCACATTTTTACATTAAAATGGAATTTTAATGCTTAAAAATCGTTTTAAAATAATCCAGTTTTCCTTCTAATTTATATGTCCAAAACGCAGCACCGTGACTATTACAAAAAATATTCTTGATACAGTAGAGGAGTATGTTACCCAATTTTACAGTGAAAAAATTGCGGAAGAATACGTCTATCACGATATTACGCATACACAGGACGTGGTGCGGGTATGTCGTCAATTAGGTATTGCCTATGGCCTTTCCCTTGAAGAAATAGAAATTTTGGAGATTGCTGCATGGTTTCACGATACAGGTTATGATAAGGGGCCTGCCAATCACGAAGAGCGTTCGGCTGAATATGCTGAACAGTTTTTAGGGCATTTAAGTTATCCTGATGCTAAAATTGCGCGTATTATAGCTACTATAAAATCTACTAAATTCCCTGTAAAACCCACCAATTTACTCCAACAAATCATTTGTGATGCTGATTTGAGTCATTTGGGTGAAAAAAACTATTGGATTCGGACTGCTAAAGTTCGTGAAGAGCTGATGGTCATTCAAAATAAAGTAATGAATGAGGAGGAATGGATTGACTTTGAGCTAAATTTTATGATGGCTCATCAGTACAATACGCCTATTGCACGCGACCTTTTTGAGCAACGTAAAATGAAGCATATTCTACAGCTTCGCAAACAGAAAATGCGGCTTAATCCGAGTTACCGCATTTCTACTGATGATATTCAAGTACTTGACAGAGAAGAAGCTGAGGCAATGAAGTGGAAAGCTATCGCCAAGCAACAAAAACAAGAGCTTAAAAATTATGGATTAGGGAGAGGTGTGGAAACAATGTACCGCACCACTTATAACACTCATAATAACCTCAGTGCGCTCGCTGACCACAAAGCCAATTTGATGCTCAGCATTAATACCATCATGATTTCGATAACGGTTTCTGTACTTGTTCCAAAATTAGAAACATCTCCTTATTTGATAATGCCAACGGTGGTTTTACTATTGGTTTGCTTGACTTCTATCATTTTTGCTACGCTTTCTACACGTCCGAAAGTGACCAAAGGGGAAGTGACCAAAGAAGATATTGAGCAAAAAAGGTCTAATTTGCTCTTTTTTGGCAATTTTTTCAATATGAAATTGGAGGATTTTCAATGGGGGATGATGGAGATGATAAAAGACCCCGATTTTCAATACAATTCAATGACGCGCGATTTGTATTTTCTTGGAAAAGTACTTTCTAAAAAATATAGGTATTTGACCTATTGTTATAATATTTTTATGTTTGGACTAATACTCGTAGTTCTTTTATTTGCCTATATGTTTATTACTACGGGTAAAATCCCTACGAAAGGAAGCTGATTTTAAATTTCAGATTCCAAATTTCACCTCAATACTGAGGGGTACGAAATTTGGAATCTGAAATAGAGAATCACGAATACTAATGTAAAAAATGACGAATTCCTGTCATTACCATTGCTACATCATGAGCATTGCAATAATCAATTGAATCTTGGTCTTTTACAGAGCCTCCTGGCTGAATCACTGCTTTTATACCCGCTTTATCTGCAATTTCTACGCAATCAGGGAATGGAAAAAACGCTTCCGAAGCCATTGCTGCCCCTTTTACGTCGAATCCCAAATTTTCAGCTTTTTCAAGCGCATGTTTCAAAGCATCTACGCGAGAAGTTTGACCACAGCCCATTGTGATTAATTGACGGTTTTTAACAATGGCAATACCATTTGACTTTAAATGTTTTACACATATATTAGCATACAATAAATCAGCAATTTCACTTTCAGTTGGGCGTTTATTGGTCACGAAAGTCAAATCCTTTTCAGTCTCCGTTTTCATGTCCGTATCCTGCTGAATCACACCGTTCAAAAGGCTTTTGAAAGAAGTTGTATGTTGATAGAAATCTTTGATTTTCAATAAGATACGCTGCTTTTTAGTTTTTAAAAGAGCCAACGCATCGGGCGCATATTCAGGCGCAATCAATACTTCATAGAATAATTTATTGATTTCCTCTGCCGTAGCCGCATCCACTTTTTTATTACAAATTAAAATACCACCAAAAGCCGAAATTGGGTCAGATGCCAGTGCTGCTTTCCATGCTTCCAAAAGTGTTTTTTTAGTAGCAACCCCACAAGCATTGGTATGTTTTAAAATAGCAAAAGTGGGTTGGTCATTTTTAAATTCACGCATCAAACGGATAGCACCATCTATATCTACAAGATTATTAAAACTTAAAGCCCGACCATTCAAAGTTTCAAGCATTTCAGTCAAATCGCCGAAGAAAACAGCTTTTTGATGTGGATTTTCACCATAGCGCAAAGATTCTGATTGCTTAATGGAGTGTTTGAAAATAGGTGCTTCTGGCTTACTGATGATTTCAGCATTATCTACTGAGGGGGTCGCCGCAAACCAATTGAAAATAGCAGAATCGTAATGGCTCGATACATTAAATGCTCGTTGCGCCAATAACTTGCGCTCGCCCATTTCGGTAAAGCCGTTTTTCTCTTGTAAAATATTTAAAAAATAGGCATAATCCTCACGGTCAGGCACGACGACTACATCACGGAAGTTTTTAGCCGCTGCACGAATCAATGAAATACCGCCAATATCTATTTTTTCAATAATATCTTCTTCGTTTTTCGTTTTAGCCACAGTCTCCTCGAAAGGATATAAGTCAACTATAACAAGGTCAATTTCTGGAATATCGAATTTTGCCAATTGCGCCACGTGATCTTCCTCACGGCGAGCCAAGATACCACCGAAAACTTTTGGGTGTAATGTCTTGACACGACCATCCAAAATCGAAGGGTAAGTAGTCAGTTCCTCAACCGCTTCACATTTGACGCCAAGGCTTTCAATAAAGGTTTGAGTTCCCCCTGTCGAGTAGATTTTAACTTTTAAACGGTCAAGTTCACGGACGATAGGCTCAAGTCCATCTTTATAAAAAACAGAAATGAGAGCAGATTTTATCTTCTTTTTATACATTTTAATTAAAATTGAAAAGATATAACTATTTTATAATCAATTTTTTATGGCAAAATAATGCTATTTTGGTTGGGTAAATATCCCAATTGGCGGCAAAGTTAAGTTTAAATTCAAGAACGAAGAAGAATTAAAATTGCTATTTTGCATATTCTTTTTAAGTTCTGAAAATAATATTTAGATAGATTTGTATAACAAATATATTTTTCTACGTTTTAAATCAAACCCTTATTTAGAGTACGCTACTCCTTTTTTTAATACTTTCAACACTTCCACCAATGGATATAAACAATCGCAAGCAAGAAGTACAATGGCTTTTGAGTTCTGGAAACCTTGAATCTGGCATAAAACGGGCAATGGATTTTGTCAAAGACTTCGGAAATACCAAACAAACCATTGTCGAAATAGTGGAATTGAGCAATCAATTTAATACCAACAAATTAGATAATCAGCTAACCAATGATTTGAAACAACAAATCACTTTCAAGGTGCTTCAACTCCTCGACCAAGCAGAACAGGATTTTTTCAAAATGCAAAAAGTCGGAAAAGGCAATGAAACGGTCATTTTACTGAGGGGTATCTCCAAGTCGTTTCCAACCAATCGTTTTCACTTAAAAAATATTGACGCTGATTTCAAATTGGGTGAAATAACAGGTATCGTTGGGCCCAACGCCAACGGAAAATCTACTTTTATGCGCATTGCCGTTGGCGAACTTTTGGCAGATAAAGGGGAATTAGAATATCCCTATTTTAAAAAAGGAAACCCAAAAATCAATTGGGATACGCTCAAATATCTTGTCGCTTACGTGCCACAAGAGCTGCCCCGCTGGCAAGGACAATTAAAAGATAATTTGCGCTATGAAGCAGCTTTACATGGTATTTTAGGGCACGAAAATGAACTTGAAGTCAATTATATCATTGAGCGATTGGGTTTGACTCGGTATCAAAATGCAACGTGGTCGCAACTCTCTGGCGGTTACAAACTGCGTTTTGCTTTGGCAAAAGCCCTGATTTGGAAACCCTTGATTTTAGTTTTAGATGAACCGTTGGCTAACTTGGATGTGAATGCTCAGACATTGGTTCTCAATGATTTAAAGGATTTGGCGCATAGTTTTTTGAACCCAATTGCTGTTTTAATTAGTTCTCAACACATACATGAGATAGAATATGTGGCGGATAATATCATCGTTTTAGAAGAAGGTGAAATAAAATACAACGGTAAACGCTCGGAATACGGCATAACCAATGAGTTTAATATTTTTGAATTTTCGTGCTCCGCTGCGCCCATTGATTTGGAAGAAGCATTTGCGGATATTTCATCCGCTAAAATCCGCAGTCATGGTTATTATTTTTCATTAAAAACGGATAAAACGGTATCAACCAATCAAGTGCTGATGGCATTGCAAGGAAAAAATATCGAACCTGAATATTTCAGAGATATTAGCCGCTCCGTCAAGCAAATGTTTTTATCCTAAACCTCATTTCATTCACAATACACTTTTCAATAAAATGCTCTCGAAAATTCAAAATTTCTTAATTCCATCTTTTCTTAAACGCCTTGACTTTTGGTTGCTCACGCATAAGCCTCATATATGGCGCACACGAGGTCATTTTGTGGTGTTTTATTGCCTTATTGCAGCTTTTTTGCTTTATTTTTTGGGTAAAATGTATCCACAAAATTTTGCTGATTTTTATGATGGCGATTATGTGAAAAATAATAGTGTCGTTTTGTATCTAAAAAGTTTTTTAGCTTTTACGAGTGTCGGAATTATCATGTGGTGGTATAGTATTCAAAAATTCAGTTATTTGCGCACAAATTTTTTACACTTTCTGACTGAAATTGGTATTTACACTCTTGGAATATGCTCAATATCGCTTTTTATTTTCAGTTTTGATCATGGTTACAGTTACCGCCAAGCCTTTCAATTAGAAAAAAATAGTCGTGAAGATAGCCTTTGGATTGTCGATAATGGTTTATTCTGCTATGGTTATATGCCCCATTTTCAACCTAACAAGGAAAGCAACCTTGCTGAATATTTTAAAAAGGGTGAAAATTTGGATGCCATGCTCTATAATCGACAGGCAATTGTATTCAATATTTTAAAAGATGAAGTCAAGGATAATAATGACTATATCAGTACTTCAAGCACAGATGCATTCAGTTATAGTCATTGGGAATATCCTAAGAATCAAAAAAACTACACGAGACCCCCTCAGTATCAGGTGCCCGCTGACTATGTAAATAAGATATTAACAAACGATACTTTTTGGAAACAAGAAGAAAAACGCTTGAAATTTAAATAGGATGATAATGCATCAAGAGAAATCTTGACGGATATGAGTTATAATGAAATGACAAATCTTATAAATGAAGTATATCCAAAATATTTCGGGCGAATCAATCATTTCTCCAATACCCAATCAGGTTCAAGAGCCTTGTTAAATCTATGGATGGCTAAAAGGCTATTTTTAGAATCTCTATCCGAATCAGAAATAAAAAACTACAAAGAGTACTTGATATGGCTCAAAGGTAACTTTGCATTGTATGCTCCTCAACCTATTTTAGTTTTCGAACTCAATGCAGCACAGGGATTTTTTTATAAAATACGCAAAGAAGAAGTGTCTTTAATGGATAAAGAAAAGGATGAATACATTTTCAACCACCATGCCTATAGTGATGAATATTTTGATGATAACAAAGGTGAATTGGCTGGTGAAAAGTTATTATTACTACTAAAAAAAATAGATTTTCAATCATTAAAGTGTTATTTGGATTATTTAGAATTAGAGGGCTATCAATCTTTAATAAAAGCGAATAAAAAGAACCCTGAATATGCATCTATCTGTAAAAACTACTTTTCAAAATACAGTCCTAAATCGTTTTTGGATAGCCTTTACCACTATGATTATTTTAGTAGCAATAATATCAATGAACATACTTGGCTTAACATTATTGCCGATGAATATGCGCAATTCGTAACACACAAATACAGTGAAGAAGATTATAATCGGTTACGCAATGCGTTACACCTCAATAGCTTTGAAGATGTATATGCTCAATCTAAAAATCCAACTATTCAGAAATTAGCACAATTGCACCAAGTTGAAGATTATAGCATTGCAGTAAATAATATGAGGCAAAGCCGACAAAATTATTTGGACAATCAGAAGTTAACTTTAAGCGGCTTTGCACTGACTTACTGTTTCTTTTTTGCTGTTTTATTCTACATCACAATATTATCAAATGGATTACAATTTTGGATTTCTACTTTTGTGAGTGGTTTTTTTGTCAGTATTTTAATGTTTTTCCAAAAGATTTTGACTGAATATTCTTACCGTGCAGAATTACTACTCTTTCAATCAATGGATTCTCCCAATTTTTATATAATGATATTTTTTAGCATCTTAATCCTTGTTCTAGCTTTAATTCTTATTTTTAAAAAGGTACAGTTGCAAAAAGCACATATTGGGGTCAATACAATATTGTTCAGTAGTTTATTAGGTATTTATGGCGCATTAAACTATGGTGCCGAAACTATAAATAGTGTTAGAGCTTTCAATCTAAATGCAGAAGTGTTTGATAGATATAATGCATCTCAATATTTTCAATTAGATGAAAGAATCAAGATTTATACTTATTACTTACTCGTTATTATTGGTATATATCTTATTATGGCGTGGTTATATAAAAGACATTTAACTCTCCCTAAAAAGAAATGATTCAAGCCCCTCAGTATTTTTACATTTTGAAAAATACTGAGGGGGTTTTATTTAAAACCCAACCTTCATTTCTTACTTTCGCTTGATATTTGTATAAAAACCAATAATTTATGACCATCAAATCCAAACTGCCCAACGTCGGTACTACCATTTTCACAGTCATGTCAGCATTGGCGGAACAGCATAAAGCGATTAATTTGTCGCAAGGTTTTCCGAATTTTGACACGCCCGAAGGTTTGAAAAATCTGGTCAGCCACTATATGAATAAGGGCATGAATCAATATGCACCGATGGCAGGGCTGCCAATACTGAGGGGTCGTTTGGCTGAAAAAATCGAAAAATTATATGGTGCTTCGGTTAATCCAACGACCGAAATAACGATAACTGCGGGTGGCACCCAAGGGCTTTTCACGGCTATTGCGGCATTTATCCACGAAGGCGATGAAGTCATTTTGATAGAACCTGCTTATGATTCTTATGCACCAAGCGTAGAATTATGCGGCGGGAAAGTCATTCCCTACCGTTTGGAATATCCGAATTATGAAATTGATTGGGTGGCTTTTGAGCAATTAATCACACCTAAAACTCGAATGATTATCATCAATACCCCACACAATCCGACGGGTAAAACCTTAAAAGACAGTGATTTACGCAATTTGGAGCGTATTACAAATAATACTGAAATTTTGATATTGAGCGATGAGGTGTATGAGCATTTGATATTTGATGGACAAGCCCATGCGAGCGTTTTACGTTATCCCAATCTTTTTAAACGCAGTATTGCATCTTATTCTTTTGGTAAAACCTTTCACGCTACGGGTTGGAAAATGGGTTACGTGGTGGCACCAGATTACCTTATGGCAGAGTTTCGAAAAGTACACCAATTCAATGTTTTTTCAGTGAATACGCCCGTGCAGTACGCCATAGCTGAGTTTTTAGAAGATGAAAATAACTATCTGAGTCTGCCCAATTTTTATCAAAGCAAGCGGGATTACTTTTTAAAACTCATGGAAGGCAGCCGTTTCAAGCCTTTAAAATCGGAAGGTACTTATTTTCAATTATTTGATTATCAAGATGTTAGCAATGAAAACGATTTTGATTTTTCAAAACGATTGACGACTGAATTGGGTGTCGCAGTCATTCCCGTTTCCGTTTTTTACACCAATAATATAGATGCCAAAGTCATTAGAGTATGCTTT
>JANPHO010000631.1:0-9739 GCA_031424515.1 Saprospiraceae bacterium | reverse complement strand
TGCACTTGTAGAAGAACTCAGCGCGAATGGCAATGTAATAAAAGCTTATCAATCAGACGCTTCATCTTTTAGCGATGCTGAAGCGTTAATCGGGAGTGTGGTCAAAGAATTGGGTCGCTTGGATATTGTCGTAAACAATGCTGGTATTACACGCGATAATTTAATGCTCCGTATGACTGAACAACAATGGGATGAAGTGGTGACCACTAATTTGAAGTCCGTTTTTAATATCACAAAGCACGCTTTGCGCCCTATGCTCAAGCAACGCAGCGGTTCTATCATCAATATGAGTAGCGTAGTGGGTGTATTTGGTAACGCTGGCCAAGCGAATTATGCCGCATCAAAAGCAGGTATTTTCGGTTTCACAAAATCAATTGCTAAGGAATACGGCAACCGCAATATTCGCTGCAACGCCATCGCACCAGGATACATAGAAACTGAGATGACTCACGTTTTGAGTGATGAGGTAAAAGATAGTTTTATGAAAGCAATTCCTTTGGGAAGAATGGGTAAAGGGGAAGAAGTAGCTGATGCTTGTGTATTCTTAGGTTCGGATATGAGTGCTTATGTTTCAGGTCAAACACTTAGCGTCTGTGGTGCTTTGAATTGCTAAAATGTATAATGCGTTTAATTAATTGAAAAATGATAAAATTAGGGGAATATGCCACTTTAGAGGTTGTCAAAACTATGAGTTTTGGCGCCTACCTCGATGCAGGTCCATTTGGCGAAGTGCTTTTACCAAAAAGATATGTGCCACAAGGCTTAGAACCTGGGCATGACCTCAGGGTATTTCTCTATTGTGATTCTGAAGATAGAGTGATTGCAACTACCGAGATTCCTTTTGCTCAAGTAGGTGACATTGTCGGCATGACCGTTAAAGACCTCGCACCAAATGGTGCCTTCTTGGATTGGGGACTCATGAAAGACCTTTTTGTACCTTTTAGGGAACAAGAAGAAAAAATGGAGGTGGGTAAAACCTATATAGTCAAAGTCCTTTTGGATGAATCGACTGACCGTATCTATGCCAGCTCAAAAATTGGCAAATATTTGATTGATAAAAATGATGGTCAATTGAATACGGGCGATGAAGTAAAACTCTTAGCTTGGCAGCGCACTGATTTGGGTTATAAAATGATTATCAATAACAAATATATTGGTTTAATTTTTAAAAACGAGATATTTCAACCCATAAAAATCGGTCAAAGACTGAGGGGGTACGTCAAGCTCATCAGAGAAGATGAAAAAATAGATATTACGCTCCAAAAGCAAGGCTATCAAAATCAAATACCAGATGCTTCTGATTTGATATTGAAAAAAATGAAAGAAAATGAGGGTTTTCTGCCCATTACTGATAGCAGCGACCCAGTTTTGATTTACGATACTTTAGGAATAAGTAAAAAAGCTTTTAAAAAAGCTGTGGGGAATCTTTATAAACAACGACTTATTTTAATCGAAGAAACGGGTATCAAATTGGTTTAAAAAGAATTGAAAAGACAAAAGGTATCTTTTGACATTCATCTAAAGATACCTTTGTTTTTTAATCATCTTCCCCTTTTTCATTCTTATCCTCAGGACTTCCAAATTGCCCATCGGCCTCAAGCCGTTTCATCATATCATCTATGCGATACATTTCATCAATAGTATCATCATAAAAAAGAGCTATTTCGGGAATAATACGCACTTGTTTACGAATCCTTTGAGCTAACTTTGATTTGAGGACGGGCATTTCTTCCTGTAAAAGAAGCATAGGTTCCTGCTTATGGTCTGTGTTAAAAATACTTAAATATATTTTAGCATAACTTAAATCAGGTGATAATTTTACGTTAGTGACTGTGATTAGAACCCTACTACCACATATATTCGGTGACTCTTCTTGAATCACTACACTAAAATTGCGTTTCACTAATTCCGCAACTTGCTTCTGACGTTTTGATTCCATTTTATAAATTTGTGCAAATTTAATAAAAGTTATGACTGATATACTGAAATATTTTCCAAACTTAACACCTTTACAGATTCAACAGTTCGAGCAGCTCCTTCCTTTGTACAAAGAATGGAATGAAAAGATCAATGTTATATCTCGAAAAGACATTGAAAATCTATATACACACCATGTTTTGCACTCGTTGGCTATAGCTAAAGTTGTTAATTTTAAAGATGGTGCTAAAATATTGGACTTAGGAACTGGTGGTGGTTTTCCGGGTATTCCATTGGCAATTCTGTACCCCTCAGTATCTTTCTATTTAGTGGACAGTATTGGTAAAAAAATCAAAGTTGTTCAAGAGATAGCAGCAGCATTAGACCTTAAAAACGTAGAAGCTGAACATATTCGCGTGGAAAATATTAAAAATAGAAAATTTGATTTCATAGTGACAAGAGCCGTTGCACAGCTCGACCAATTAGTAAAATGGAGCCGTCACCTAATCAACAAGCAGCAGGTACATGCTTTACCCAATGGTTTTTTAGCATTAAAGGGTGGCGATGTAAGGGAAGAGATTAAGGCATTAGGAAAACAACAATATGCCGAAACCAACTCCATAACCAAGTTTTTTAAAGTTGCTTATTTTGAGGAAAAATCAGTGGTTTACGTTCAAGGTTAAAATAAAAGGGTCAATATTCCGAGTGGACATTGACCCTTTTATTTTTTATTTTATATAAAAGGATTTAGAAATCTGTTCCCACTGCAAAGTGGAATATAGGCTTTTGAATAACCCGCGTCTCGATGCCCCATGCATAATCTACCCTAACTAAGTAGCCAAACAATAGAACCCTTGCACCCACCCCGTAACTGGCTACAACAGGGTCTTTAAAATAATTTACTTTCACTTGAACTGGGTTATTAGGATTATCCTTCGGTAAATAAATAGTATTCAATGGATTATCTGACTTAAAAGGATTTCCCCCGTGCCATGCTGTTCCTGCATCAAAAAATGCAATTAATTCGAAATTCCGCCAAAATGATGACGTCAAAGGCTTGGATGAAAGATATTTTGCAACGGGAACCCTTAATTCAGCATTGACGAGAGCATAAGATGTACCATTGCGGATGTTTCTATCAAAACCCCTCATATTCGCTGCCAAAGTCTGGAAAGCGTACTCGCCAGCAGGGACATTCACATTATCATCAAATTTTGCAAATAACTGATTATCAGTTCCTCCTAAATAATACAAAGTTCTCTCTTTTCCAAAACTTGTAGCGCCGGCTCCTCTCAAAGCAATTACTGAATGTTTCAAGAAACGTTGGTAGTGGCGGGCGTCAAATCCCACAACACCCATAAAACCATCTCTAAATTTGAATGAGGCTTTGTCTTCAAAACCTAAATCAAAACGTTTTACAAAATCTACCCAAGCTTTATAACGCGTTCCATTTTTTAAATTAACATCAATATCAACTGTGTTATCGAATACATATTCCACTTTTGCGCCAATACGTTGCTCGTTGATGGTGGGTACTTTAAGCGTAATGGAATCAGACGCCAATTGAGTAAACCTATCAGAACGAAGCGTTCCTGTTGCTTGTACACGGCGATACATATCCAAAGGATAGCGTAATTCGTATTGTCCTAAAGTGGTTTGATAGCGTGTACGACGAGTATCTATTACATTATTTCCGCTTTCAGTATTTCTTGATGATTTATGATAAATGGCGTATCGCTTATCCAAGCGGTGTTTTTTATCATCAAAAAATACATATGCTTCGTAGGCATTGAATGTCGTAGGGATACGAACGCCACCTTCTAGTTGATAATCCTCCATTAAATCCTTAAAGTTCCCCTTCATTAAAATACCCATCGGAGGCGTTGAAAACCCTTGTGGCGTACCCGCATAACTATCCAAGCCACCGAAAAGAAGATTATTATCCAATTTCGTTGAAAAATAATCCGACCTAAATTTCAAACGATAAGGCACTATTCTATTTTGTCTAAAAATATGCGTCTTTTTATCAGCCAATCCTTCAGATAACAACGCTGCCGATGCCGCGGGGTCAAGTACCGTTGTTTGTGGTTGTTCTATAGTTTCAGCTTTAGGTTTGTCCGTGGTTATTTGAGTTGTTTTAGGCGTTTCTTTATCATCAAATTCACTTTGGAATATATAATTATCAATATCTACCTTTCGAGCTGTATCTTTTGGAGCTGTTGGAGTTGTCACCTCAATAGGTTTATTACTCGAAGGTTCTGTAAAATCCTTAGGCGTTTCTACCGCAGGCACTTGACTTGTTCTAGGCGATTTTTCTTTGGTTTGAATTTTTTTCTTCCATTCCCAGAACTTTGTGAACCCTGGCGTAATGGCTGAATCTGATTCCATTTTATTAATGCTCAAATGAGGTAACCCCTCAGTATAAAACAGTTCTACGGATTTTCCTACGCGCGGCGCAGAACTTTGAGCCACAATATTTCTATTATAGTTAGTATTATTCCTAACTATCGCCACTGTTTTATAAATAGGCTTCAAAGCAGAAGAATCAATCACTAAGCTATCCGCAAATTTGCGAGCTGAATCTTGCATCACTGTTAGTGGTACCATTTCACGGAACTGATTAGTAATGTAAAAAATAGTATCCACTCTTTCAACCGATTTCTCTAAACGCGCCATTTGTCGATTGAATACACCGCTTTCATCACTTAAATATGAAAAATAGGTGGAATCAACTATCATGGGTTGCTTTTCATTAGCATCTATCGTAGAGCTTATGCGCACCAACGCTTTAGAGGTGTCTTCCATATCTTTATAAAACAAATCAAACTTATTGACAGGCAGAATGGAGTCTAATTTTTCAACATCTAACCTTTCATTCAATCTATTGGATGAAAATATAATACCTTTTTTACCAAAAGAATTCACATAAACAGCATCTAAGTCATCCCAAAAATCATTTGAAACTTGCTTAAAACTTTGGTTATTAATGTTATACAGAAAAATATCGGAATAACCTCGCACTGAAGCAGTAATGACCATGTCTTTTGGATTCATAAAATCAATGGAATAGACCCTCTGAAACTCGGGCTGAAAATTATCGAGTTTGCGCTTTTTATCCTTAATATTATAATCCAAAATCTTGATAACATCCCTTTTTTCAAATACCGCAGTTATGCGCTGATTATCGGGATTCCACGCTAAAAGAGGATAATTATAATCTGTTGCTTGGAAAGGGTTGCGCGTGCCCCCCCTCAGTATCATCTCCCTTTTTCCAGTTTGTACGTTCTGTAAATAGACTTTCCACTTACCTATTTCGTTTAAAACGTACAAAACGTTCTTCCCATCAGGGCTTATTTTGGGTTGATACAAGGGCAGTTTGAACTTATTTTTAAATTTCAGCTGTTTTAAGTTGCTCACTTTGGTCGCTTCTGCCAATTCCTTTTCGTATCTTTTTCTATAGAACTCCATACACGCCAGACTCATTGGCTCATAACCGCTACCCATTACATACATCATGGCATCATCAAGATTACGATTTATCCTCGTCAAATACAGCAAATTACTCACATTCGCTTTTCCAAACTGATACGAAATAAAATACCAAAAGGCATGACCCGACAAGCGTGGCTCAGCTAAAGCGAATTTATTGAAATTTTTATACTTTTTTGTCTGAAAAATATCTCTTAGCTTATTGTCAAAATCACTGTTCCACTCTTCACTCACATACGAGACCAAACCATCTTTAAACCATTGAGGTAAATTCAAAGAAATAGCATTCTGTACAACTTCCTGCAAATTAGAACCAAAAAGCATCGCATTCATAAAAACGGTTGCAATCCCTTCTCTCACTTGCTTGCGTAGGTGCGTATGATCTCCATCAAAATATACAAATATCTTTTCACCAATTACTTTTACCTGTCCAGGCTCAGTAACAAATGTCTCTTCTGAACCAATATTGCTTTGATGCAAATCCGAAATATCCGTGTAAACGATAATTTCCATTTTATCATTCATGCGATATTCGAGTGCTTTCTGTATTTCTTCAAAGTCCAATTCAGCCATTTGAGCCGCTGATTGCCCTATTTGACGCCCTTGTCCATACCAGTAAGTAGTGAAGTTTTCACTTTCATACTCGTTCCATTCATCAAAAAAACGGTGAAACTGCACTCTGTTTTTACCAAACTGCATTTGATTGATTTGCCCAAAAACACTGTTCTGTACAAGGAGAACCAAAATTAACGATAAGAATTTGGAGATATTTCTCATATTATAACCTGTTGATAATCAAATATTTATGATTACAAATATTTTAAAAATAAAGTAAAAGAACAGCAATATATTAAATTTTGATTTCGATAAGTGCATATTCTCCCAAATAAAAGATTAAGTTCTGACAATTTAGTGAAACTCGCAATTATTAAAACGTAAATTTTACGATATTAGTTGTTTTATTTGTGATAATGTCTCTTTTTGAAAATCAGACTATATTCCATTTAGTCTTTAATTTTTCCGATATTTGCACAATTTTTAAAGTAAAAACATACGCCAATGGTTCATATTAAGACATTTACATTCAACGTTTTTTCTGAAAATACCTATATTTTATTTGATGACAATAAAGAAGCGATAGTTTTTGACCCTGGTTGCTACACCAGCCAAGAAAGGCAGACTTTGAAAACTTTTATCACTGATAAAAATTTATCAGTTAAAAAGTTAATTAACACCCATTGCCATCTGGATCATATTTTTGGCAATAGTTTTATTTCTGAAACATATAATGTGGACTTAGAGCTTCACCGCAACGAAATACCTGTTCTGGAAAAAGCCCATTTAATTGGCGATATGTATGGAGTCCCCATGCAACCACAAACCGTTCCTCCTCTTGATTATACGAAGTTTATCGTAGATGGAGATTTAATAGAAGTGGGACAAATACGCCTAAAAGCCATTCTCTGTCCAGGGCATTCGCCCGGCAGCCTTTGTTTTTATAATGAAGAACAAAGTTTTTTAATAGGAGGAGATGTGCTTTTTTATGGCAGTATTGGGCGCACGGATTTACCAGGGGGTAATCACAAACAGCTTATTGATGGCATTAATTCTCGTTTAATGATTTTGCCCGAAGATACAAAAGTGTATTCAGGTCACGGACCCGCTACGATGATTGGTTTTGAAAAATACAATAACCCATTTTTAACTTAAAAAAGAGTAAAATTTGGGTTTTATACTGAGGGGGTGTAAATTTTGTAAATTGGGGAAGTTAAAAGAGAGCAAACGACTCTTTTAACTTCCCAAACACAGAATTACTGAGGGGGCATAACTCCATGAACATAATACATATCAATATCTCCTTTATTTTTAGCAGGTATTTTACCTCTGTAATGGCAGTTAAAAGTATATTGAATTTCTCTAAAAGTTGATTCAGAAATATTAATGCATCCAGGTTCCGATGCTTCTTGAACTCTCGAAGCAATATTGACAGTATCTCCCCAAATATCATAAGCAAACTTATTCACACCCACCACACCTGCTACCACAGGACCAGTAGCAATACCAATTCGAGCTTCGAAATAGGGTTTACCCATTCGCACTTTTTCAACCTTCATTTCATTTAAATACTGTTGTAATTCTATTGCTGCTTTTATAATGTTGATGGGCGTAGAAATGCGATCACTCAAACCCGATGCGCACATATAAGCATCTCCTATGGTTTTTATTTTTTCTACTTTATATTGTGAAATAATAAAATCAAACGCCTTAAAATATGTATCCAATTCTGTCACCAATTCTTCTGGTGTCAAACGCTCTGAAATAGCCGTGAAATTTTTAAAATCAGTGAATAAAACGGATGCCTTTGGATAACTCTGTGCCTTTGATTTGCCATATGTTTTTAATTCATCAGCAATGGCTGCGGGCAATATATTTAAGAGAAGTTCATCACTTCTCCTTCTTTCGTCTTCGATTGTTCTATTTTTTTCTTCTAATATCCGTCTTTGTTTTTGATTTTCGATAGATCTTCTATATACCAAAAACACAATTAAAAGGGTGAAACCCAAACCCAAAAGCAAAATATTTCGCAAATTAGCCGCTTTTTGTAGTTTAAATTCCTGCTCTTGCTTATCCTGCGCGTAAGCAATAGAATCCAACTTGTTTTCACTTTTTAAAGCCTCCACAAGTCTTTGCTTTTTAGTGGCTATCCGACTTATTTGATTCTTTTGCTCTTCAACCACTGCCAATTTATCTGATTTTTCCGCAAGGGTTTGCTTTACTTCTTCCGTTTGAGCGGTTAACGTTTTTTCTTTATTCCTCAATAAAGCCATTCCATTATTCAATGATTCTTTTTCTTTTTTCAACATATTCACCTCACTAATCATTCGTTGGCGGTCACGTTCAAGCATTTCAGTTTGCTTCTTAAATTGCTCCCGCATCGCGTTCATATCCACCTGATTGGTTGGGCTCGGGCGATTAGCAGCAGGAGATGCCAAGCTGGTAGAAGGGGTTGAAGTACTTGTTGATACTGTACGATTATAAGCCGTTGGGGTGCTTTCTGCAACTGAATTGGGCCTTTTTTTGAGGTCATTGGCTTGATTCATAAAAGCCTCCGCTTCTGCGGCATTGCCTTCTCGCTTGGCCATATCTGACATTTTCATCAAAGAGCGAACAGTCCAATCGACATCATTGGCTTTTTGGGCACTTTCCTTACTTCTATTGTATCTGAATTTTGCATTGCTCCATTCTCGCTGCCGAGCGTAGCCTTCGGCGTTTAAAAATGAAGCTTTAGTTGCCATATTATAATCCTTCAAATCGTCAAAAGCAATAGAATATGCTTGATGCGCCAATTGTGATGCCTTGGTGGGGTTTGAACCCAAATATCGTTCAGCAGATTTGTAAAGCAAAGCCATGCGTTCGCGGCTATCAGAAGTTTTGCGCGCTTGAGCTTCTAAGGCAGCAGCTGTTTGAGCGTTGATACTTTGCGAAATAAAAAGAATAAAAAATATATAAATTACTCTGAACATCGGTTTTGTTTGAATGATTATTCACAAATTTAATCTTTTATCTCTCACTTTTAAAAACATATTAAATTAAAATAGAGATTATTTTGATTTCTAATATAAGTTAAACAAAATTTAAACCAATTAAAATGCTGCACCAATAAAAGCCATAAGTTGAGCTCAAATCAAGCAACTTTTTAATCGTTTTTTTGTTAAAATGATTTAAAAAATTGGTTTTCAATACTTTAGAAGCTTCAAAAATTTGAGTCAGATAGTAACAATTAGTTTTTTTCAATTCGATGGGTGGCGCAAAAAATGGTGGGCATTCGGGCAGATGGGCAAACGGTCATTCTTACACCCCTTTGCCAAAGGTGCGTCTTTCGTTAAAATGTTTGGAGCGGGTTCGGGCAATGGTTTCAGCTTAATGCCTGATTTTGGAACGTATGGATTATTGACTGTTTGGGATTCTGAGCAATCCGCTCGATCTTTTTTAAATGAAAATAAGATATTTCAATCCTATCAAAGCCAGTCAAAAGAAATCTTTACTGTATTTTTACAACCAATTATGGCTCATGGAAAATGGGACGGTCAAGAACCTTTTAAAAAATCAGAACAAGATGACCCCTCAGTATCCATTGCTGTTTTGACTCGTGGCACTGTAAAACCACGATTTATAATTGATTTTTTACGTTTTACACGCACGACAAGCCATTCCATGGAAAATGCTGATGGCAATAAATTAAGCATCGGCATCGGTGAAGTGCCCATTATGCAGCAGGCAACTTTTTCAATTTGGGAAAATATGGAAGCTATGAAAAACTACGCTTACAAAA
>JANPHO010000630.1:0-6104 GCA_031424515.1 Saprospiraceae bacterium | reverse complement strand
CGCCTGAACATTGAGGAGTTGCTTATCCTCAGCAATTGTGGTAATTTTTTGGGCAAGCAGATTGGTCATGAAACACCCAACGAACGATAAAATGAAGATAATTCTCATCTTAAATATTAGATTATAATTTAAAAATAATGTCAATTTTTATTATAAATACTTTATTTTCAATTAGTTATAACTTTGTTCAAGTTTTAAACAGCAATTCCGTATTTGGCATTTTATTGTAAGAATCATAGCCTAAAATAAGGTTTTACTTTCAGTTCTATCTTCATTAAGCGGTTTAGTAAACGCATTTTTAATAGATTTTTATAAAAATCTATTAAAAATGCGTTTACTAAACCACTACCGAGCCTCGAAATTTTATTATTCGAGCCAAATACGGAATTGCTGAGTTTAAAACTTGAACCAAGCTGTGTTGATTATTTATATTTAATTACTTACTATATTTGAATAGCTGATAGCTAATTGCTGAATGCTAAGTTTTACTTCTTTTCAATTTGAAAAATACTGCCAATCAGCTCTGGTTAATTCACTTTTATACTACTTTTGATAGCATCCCAATCCCCTTTTGCTTTTTCAAAATGGTCATTAAAATCAGTATAATTCAATACCATCACTTTTGAACCACATTTTACAGCTATCATTTCACCTTTGAGATGGCTATTAGGGTTTGTATTATCATCATAAGTGAGGACATAGCCTTTTTTACCCGAAATACTGAGGGGTAGCGATTCTGAATATTTATAAGTATCCTCGTGATTTTCGGAGTAAAAAACACGTTGCTGCGAAAGGCACATTTCAGTAACATAATCAGGGTCATCTTTTTCCATGTGAGCCACGTCGAAACGGGTAATTTTGAGTGTCGCCGTATTGCCACCATCTCTTTTTTCATACCAATTTTGTAATGCGGGTATGCCATCAAAACTCATTGCATTATCTTTTTGAAACTCCTTAAAACCCTCAGGTAGTGTCAAAGTCATGCCATCAATTGTCAATGATTGAGGCGGCGTAGTTGTTTTACAAGCAACTGTTACTAGTGTTAAAATGATTAATAAGCCTTTTAAAAATTTCATAATTACTTAATTTTGAATGTTTTAAATAATTTTTTATAGTTTCAGAATCTCAATTAGAAAATCATTCTCATACCTATTAATCCGCGGGATATGGAATAACGTAAAAAGGAAGAAAAACGAATTATAATTTCCATTTAAATTGGTTTTGCTTATTTTTGTAAAAAAAATAATCATGTTCGACGATTCTAATATTTCTACCAATGCATTAGTCGTGCTGCCTGTCGAAAAAAAGCCACGTCTTTACACACTTGCAGAATATTTGCGTAAGGAAGAGCGAAGTCATAATCAACTGCACGAATATTATAATGGCATTATCAAAAAACTCCCTATGGCACGAGGACCACATAATATTATTACTGCTAATGTGACAACAGCACTAAACGTTGTTTTTATGGCTCTTGGCAAAGATTATTTTGTTATGAACAGTCAGCAATTAGTCTATTTACCAGAGCTCAATTTTAGTCTTTACCCTGATGTTTTAGTCGTTTGTGAAACGCCTACATACTTTGATAATAATGAGGTTTTGTTGATAAATCCTATCATAATCGTTGAAGTTCTATCAAAAAGCACTGGCAAATATGATCGTACTACCAAATTCGATGAATATAAAACATTAGACTCTTTCAAAGAATATGTCTTAATCGACCCAAAAAAATGCTCTGTCGAAACCCGCTTTCAAGAAGAACCTCACCTCTGGCGTGAACATACTTACACAGAACTAACTGAGAAAGTAATGCTCAAATCCGTAGATTGTACCATTGATATGAGTATGATTTACCGTAAAATTGAGTTTAAAAAATAGCTTAATTCTTCACCACCCCAATCGGAAAATCATTCCCAAATCCATAACTCGCAGGAAACTGTGGCGTGCCTTTATACTTCTCCGTCAGCACGGGAACTTGCTCCTGTAGGTAGGCATCAAGTTCTTTCACCGTGATTTTTTTATCGCCACCTAAATCCGCTTTGCCACTCAATGCTTCAAGCAACACATAAGTGAAAGTACCGTGCCCAAGCTGTTGAAATTCAGACGCAAATTGTTCGCTACCCGAAGCCGTGAGCCAATGCGTACCCGTTGCCCGAGCGAGTTGTGAAATAGCTTTTTCTTCGGCTGCCCCACGTGCCGCAACGATTTGGTCAATTGCCCCTGCCGATTGGCAAGCGTCGAGAATAAACAACTGTTTTTGAGCCTTAATATCTTTTGAAAATTGTTGTAACTCATTGGCGCTCAACCCTTTTTGCGCCAAAGCATCATCTTGTCCGTAAAGCTGCGTCACGTCGTAAGGCACTAAATAAAACTCCTTTTTTTGATTTAAAACACCGTGACCTGCGTAATAAAAAATGAAGACATCTTGCGGTTTTGCGGCTGTTTTTATCTTTTCTAATTCGGCTGAAATACCTTCTTTTGTTGCTTTTTCATCGCCTATAAAAATGACGTTTGTTTTACTGAAAATGGAAGTTCCACCTTTTTCAATCGCTTCTTTAAAACTCGTCGCATCAGCCGTAGCATAGTTCAAATTGTACTTCGGGTTTTTGTATTTATTGATACCCACAACGACCAAATGCAACTGAATATCGCTTGCAGAACCGCCCGATACTGAGGGGGTCGTTTTTTATTTTAAATTGACAAAAATTTCATAGGGTTTGCTTTCCGTTCTTTGGGTATTTAGAGCAATTGCTTTAAATCGGTTTTCGCCCTCAATTAATTGAATATCAAATAGTTGTGTTTTACTTTTTTCGATTTTATCATCTTCTACAACTAAATTACGGGTGCCACTACCCACCAATTTTCCATTGTGATACAAGCGAATTTCAGTCACACCATCTTCGGGGCAATCGGCTTTTATGGTCAATTTTGCTTTATCGGTGGTCGTTTTATAGCTTGGAATATCATCATCAACCGTCAAATTTCTATTCTGAATTTCGTATTGAATTTTGACTTTTGGGGCGGGTTTTAGGTTGTCAATATTATCAACATTTGGCGGCGGCGGTGTGCCGTTTATAAGCATCGCATACAAGCCTGGCGTATAAAATTTTTCAAAAAGTGCATCAAGCGAAACCACTTCCACGCCTTTTAGATAATACAAGCGTTTGAAAGCATCGGGCGAACCATCGTAACGACCATCGGGCGTGACAACGAGCCAATCTTTGCTATCTTTAAAACTGTAATACGTGCCGAGCAATTTGCCCGTTGCCGTTTCCGTAATACTGATTTGGTCGCCCTCGACGGTAAAAAAAACGTTGCTATTTTGCGTGAATAATACCTCTGAAATGCCCTTACCGTTGGGCTTCGTTTCTATCAATTGTTTATAATTTTTATCCACCATACGAACACCTCTGCCTTCGCCTGTGATAGCGAATTTGGTGTTGTCTTGATTCCAAAAACCTTTGGCAAAACCGTAACTACTCGTCAAATCCTTGCTGCCAATCAATGATTTGGCTTGTACATCATAAATAGCTTCTTTATTTTCATCAATGACAATAACCAATTTTCCATCGTTTGAAATGCTAAAACTGCGATGATAGCCTTCGTTTTTATGCACTAAATCCATCAATTTTTCGCCCGTTTGAACATTCCAAACACCTATTTTCCATAAATCTGTGCTTCCATTGAGCGCACCTGCAAAACGCCCATCGGCTGAAAAAGTATAGTAAGGCGCGTCATAAGTCTTGAATTTAGGTTTAAAAATGCCAGTTTTTACATCAAATTCCGTGAAACTGCCGTCCGTAAAGTGCATATAAATTACATCGCCCAAAGGCGAAAATCTGAATAACTGTCTTGAAATTTGTTTTTCATATTTTACGATAATCGGAAATGATTTCAGCAATTTTCCACTCTCCACATCATAAATGCGAATGGTATTATCCGGAAAATAAGCCGCCCACAATTTACCATTGGCACTTATTGTACTCGCCAAAGTGGATTCATCTTCTTTCAATTTGATAGCCCCGTGTATTTGACCAGTTTTAAAATCCAAGGTTTTAAAATTGCCATCAAACTCGAAGCCCATAATTTGTTCTTTTGCCCAGATATTTGAGTTTGTAAAAAAGGCATATCCATAGGCTTGCAGTTGCCCTTGCATCTGCCCAATAGTCTGTCCATTGGATAGTTTTTTGACCTTCCCCTCCTCTGTAAAAAGCACATCAGAAGTGCTACTGCCTGAAATATAACCATCACTATCACCACGTATATCATTGATTTTCAATGTTTTAGCGTCAAAATTAGGCAACGCATATTTTTTTACAATGGAGATTTGGAACTTCGGGTCGTCGGGGTCTAAATAGCGCACTAATAGAGCGTCGCCTTCTTGCGTCGTGCCTATAATGGGTTCTCTTTCGTCGCAAATAATGGTTTTTACGATTTTATTGGTCTTTAAATCATAGCACTGAATATCAGAGCCGCTTGTTGAAATGACGAAAAGCAAGGCATTTTTCTCCGAAACGGTCATCCTCTTTTTGAACTTATCGAACTTAACTTCGGGCTCTACCTTATTTGTGTTGAGGTCATAAATGCGATAAAACTCCCCTGCAACCAACACTATTTTGTTATTGGATAAAGCGAAAACCGCCCCACTATAACTTCCAAATTCTTTGATTTTAGAAATTGTAGCACCCGTTTGGGCAGAGATAATAACCCCATTATCGTTACAAATCACGAATATTTTACTACCATTTTCGATAAATGTACCACTATAATGATAAGAAGCCAGGTTAACAAGCCACAATTTCGCCCCACTCCTTATATCAAAACATTGAACACCACTATCGCAAAAAACGACCACATTTTTACCATCGGGACTAATTTTGACATCGTGAATTTTTGAAACTTCCACATTGAAAGTGCGCAATTGCCGCATCGTTTTGGCTTCCCAAAGTATCAAACGCTCATCGTCTGCACCAATGAAGAACCCTCCATCGGAGGTCATTTTATACATTTTCGGGGTGTATGGAAAGCCCGTAGGTACAACCAATTCCATTTTTTGCGCCCAAATACTGAGGGGGTAAGCGAGAATAAATAATAGGATTATTTTTTTCATAAGATATTGATATAGAGAAAATAATTGAAGATAATGAAAGGAATATTTCTTCGAAATTTGGCGCTTTATTGCGAGTTTTTTTTAGTAATTCATTGTTTTTTTAATAACTTAAGTATATTGAAAATACTGAGGGGTTCAATTTTTCATCACCCCAATCGGAAAAGCATTTCCCAAGCCATAACTCGCTCGATACTGAGGTGTATTTTGTGCTATCGTCTTGAATGAAAATAGGATTAAAAGTGCTGCGGTAAGATGCTTTAACATATTGATTTTGAGTTAATTATATTTTCAAAAAATGCCTTTCAATTACTTTTATTGAGTTGTTTCTTCCATAGATTTTGCAAATCAGCTGTTTTAGGTTTAGAAGATTGAATTGCCCAAATCCATGCTTGTTCACTTTTATATTTTTTAGTCCCTTCTTGTTCAATCTTCTTTAATTCAGGACTCAATTCATAGAAATTAATGGTATAAAGACCTTGCAAACAATAGATTGCCAATTCTCCCTTTGAAGCTAAATGAAATGGACAAGTGTGTAATTGTGATTGTGTTTTATCAGAAATTTGATTGATTAAAAACTCCGATAATCCTTTTTT
Organism: Saprospiraceae bacterium; assembly: GCA_031424515.1. GTDB lineage: Bacteria > Bacteroidota > Bacteroidia > Chitinophagales > Saprospiraceae > JAAFJT01. The sequence goes on along the minus strand of JANPHO010000630.1, from coordinate 401 downwards.
ATCAGTTTTAAAAACAAACTCTTGCCATGATTTATCAAGTGAAAAAGCACAACCTTCACCACCCCATTTGCCTTGCCAGATACGTTGACCACCTACTAGACAGCCTTTCACTAAGCATAAACTATCCCATTTTTGTTTTAACTCTAATTCTGAATACTGTTTTAAACTGTTCTTTGTATTGACCAATAACTCTTGGTTGATTTCTTTCTTAGGCTCTGAAACATTCCTACAGCCTAGCGCCAATAGAATAGAAAGAGTGATTATTGTTTTTATAAAATTCATAATGAGTATTTTTAAAGGTTAAATATTGAGGGGGTGCTTACTGTCGGAGTGACTGCGAGTAACTGCGACAGTATTTAAGCTCACGAATGCCATTCAACTTTATTCTTTTCAAAAACCTC
>JANPHO010000629.1:0-2085 GCA_031424515.1 Saprospiraceae bacterium | reverse complement strand
CCTCTTCGGGCAGTACATTTTTAGGAATATCATAAATAAAAGATAGATTACACTCAATATCGCCTATTTTACGCCATGTAATGGGCAATTCTATTTCATAATTCGCTTTTTGAAACGATTGTTGACAGAGTGGGTCATTTTTGAAAAAGCGTACAGGATAAGTAACTCCACCCAAATATGTCATATAAAAACGAGGTGTAATCTCAATTTTATCTTTTATAAAAACGTCGTAAATATCAAATTCGTGCCCAACTGAAAACTCTAAAATGGAAGCACACGATCGACCCCAATCGTATTCATACCGAGCATCGGCATCAAATAATTTATTTGTCCAAAGCAATTGCAACGATGCTAAATTATTCAAACCATATTTATCATCTTCAGAACCGTAACGGATAAAAGCGTGTTCAAAAGTAGAAATAAGGCTTAGTGGCTTTGATAATTGCCATAATTTACTGATACCCATGTCCGTTTCTGCCCATTTTGGCGTCGTTTGACTCCATCGAAAACCATTGACATAGACATCACAATTGTACTTATGAAAACCCACAACGGGGTCAATCGCCCCATGTTGAACATTATTGTCCCGCCCAAGCGACCCAACACGATTCATATAATTGGCGCCACCGTACAGAAAACCGCTGGCGTCCACCGTTTCATCTAAAGAATCGACACTGGCATCCGTAAAGCTGATGCGCATACTATTTGAGCGCTTCACCCGCTTTTTACGTTGTCCGTATACTGAGGGGTTGAGAAAAATGACGCATAAAAAAAGGAGTGTGACGTTTAATAATTTCATTACGGATTGGTTTCTTATCATTGGTGATAAAAGATAAAATATATAGGGTTTCAAAAAAGAATAACGATTTATGAAGCTATGAGTTACTTCATAAATCGTTATTCTTTCCTCTTTATTCTTTATTCAAAATCAATCCTCATCGCACCCAATTGGCGCACCCGGAGGCATTTCACGATGCACAGGAATAATCACATCTTTAGGTTTTTCAATGCGCTCGATGGCATATTCGTAATGCGCTTTTATTGCTGAATCGGTGCTTGTTTTAGCTGCCAATTCTTTTTTAAGAGCATTTAAACGGCTGAAACAGATGGCTTTGACTTGATAATTGGCATTCTCATTCATGCTTAATCCTAAAATGTGGGATAAAACCATTTGCTGCGTTTGCAATTGAACTTGTCCTTGTAAGCCCGTTTTCATGGGCGCTTTCCACGTTTTTTCAATGATTTTATCTAAAACATCATCATAACCGATGGAGTTCGCTCTCGCTTTGAATTGTACCAAGCGATTAGCCCGATTGGCATTGAATAAAAAGGCTAATTCGTAATTCGTCAATGCTTCGGCTGCTGCGAGGGCATCGAGATTGGAGCCCGTGCGTTTAGGAAATAACTCGCCGATGCCATAATACTCAGGCGGACGGGGTGGAATCAGCTTTAAAATATGCTCTGGCAGCGTCAATACTGAGGGGTCAAGACAATCCACCGCTGCTTGTAAAGCATTGGTTTGGATGGTATTCGAGAGAATTTCGGGCTGTTGCTGCTTATCGCCACGCACTGAATAACTGTAATTCATACCGCCAATGAGCTTACAAACAGCCTCCAATTGGTAGCGATGATAATTATAAACGGGCACTAAAACGTCTTCTAATTTTGACATGGGCGTATTAATTGTAATTGCCTTTTCAGAAAAATTAGTCAATGCTTTTTCACGCACTTTTAACATACTTTTTAACTCAGTGGCAGCATCTTTACCATTGTCCCAAAGGTGTGCGAGCGGGTGCATACCATCGGCAGCACGAGCATCAAAATCGGAAATAAATAAAAGTCCTTTTTTAGTATTTTCTTCTAAAATGGTATTCAATGCAGCATCTTCATCGACGTTTTTGGGGAAATCCATATAGCCGTACATGATGGCGCGCTTGTCCCACTCCCCTATTTCGTTGGTATAGACTTTTGAAAAGTCAATCTCACCTTTTTCATTTAAAAATACTGAGGGGTGCGGATAATCCATCACCGAAGCACGGTCATTCACGCTCGATGCGTAGTTGTGCATCAAGCCCAAAGTGTGCC
>JANPHO010000628.1:0-5321 GCA_031424515.1 Saprospiraceae bacterium | reverse complement strand
TAAGCATAGCCACCAAAGCGGCCACGCAGAGTACCTGAATAGATTTGATTATAAAAATTCTGGAAATCATGGCTCATTATTTTAAAACGGTTCTCTTATTCGTTTATCTTAGTATCTACTTCTTTCAAGGTCTTTTTGACGTCGCTCACGAATTCGTTCCAGCCCGTTTTCATGTCTTTGCCGATTTCGTTCATGCTGTCACTTAGGCGCTCACGAGAAGCTTCGAGGTTTTTCTTTTCTTTTTTCCACGCTTCTTTTTGATTTTTAGTGGCTTTTTCCATCTTTTTATCGGTTTCTTCTATTTTCTTATTGATTTTTGAAATAGAATTGTCAATATCCTTTTTGAGGTTTTCGCGTGATTCTGCCATGTCATCTTTCATGTCTTTGGCGGCATCTTTGATGTTTTCACCCGTTTTTTCAGCAGATTTAGCCACTTCTTTAGATAGGTCTTTGGCAGCATCGGCGAGGTCTTCCGATTTTTTTTCTAATTCACTTTTAGGTGGTTCGTTTTTACAAGATGTAGCATTGAAGCCGACTGCGGTTGAGATTGCTAAAGCAAATATTATTCTTTTAATGATTATTTTTTTAAAATTTAAGATGATAAAATGAGTTCAATTATTCTGATGTAGGGTGCATCATTTATATTCAGAGTTAAAGAATTGTGCCGACTGTATGAAAATAGAATTGAGTAAAATATGCCCCATAATGGGGAATTTATGTGCGATAACACCCTGTTTTGCTATCGGGAATGGCTTTTTTTAACATTAATGTGTATTCAAAACGGTTTTTAAAAAACAAGAAGAACTTCGCAAAATGATAGCCAGACGATTTTTTACCCAAGCCACATTTTTTCTACTTTTTATTATCCTCACCGCATTTATGTTAATAGAGGGAGAAGCAGTATTTATACCCCTGACATTTTCTATAATATTTGCGTTCATTGCGCTACCCCTCAGTATTAAAATGGAAAATATCAGGTTTCCGGGTTGGTTGGCTGCGCTGATTAGTGTAATTTTTATTGCGCTCATAGTGGGCAGCTTGATTACTTTTTTGAGCGTGCAGGTTTCCCAGTTTTCGGATGATGTGCCCATGATAAAAGCGAAATTGAATGAGCGTACTCTTGAACTTCAGCAGTACATCCGTAAACAATCAGGATATACCGTAAAAGAGCAGAATAAATGGCTCGACGAACAAATGAACTCCACCGAAAATAGTACAGGAAGCTATTTAATGAGTTTTTTCTCTGCCACTACGGGGTTTATCGCCAATGCTACTTTGATTCCAATTATGGTCTTTTTCATGCTTTTATACCGCAATAGATTCAAGACTTTCCTGACGTTGATAGATGCTAATTACCATTTTCACACTTTTGCGGTCATTAGAGAAATAGGTAAAGTGAGCCAGTTGTATCTAAGGGGTTTATTCATCGATGTGTTGATTTTGACTGTTTTAAATGCCATTGGATTCATGGTTTTGGGGGTTGATCACGCTATTCTGTTCGCACTTTTGGCGGCTATTTTAAATATAATCCCTTACATCGGTGTCATAGTGGGGGGTCTCTTTCCTGTGATGATGGTGTTGGTGACTCAGGATAACTCGTGGATTGCTCTGGGCGTATTGGGTGTCACGGTGGTTGTGCAGTTCCTTGATAACAATTTTATATATCCCAAAGTGGTGGGCTCAAGTGTGAGTATTAATCCATTAGTGTCCATTCTCGCATTGATAGTTGGTAATTTGATATGGGGAACTGCGGGTATGATACTCGCACTACCACTTGCGGGTATGTTAAAAGTAGTCATGGACAATATTAAATGTACGCGCCCTTATGGCTATTTGATGGGTGAAGAAGAAACCTGTGAGCATAAAACCATCAATTTTAATAAAGAGGGTATAAGTGCTTTGCGGCACCTCATTCAGTCGAAAGAAGAAAAACTTCAAGAAGAAGAGATTTAGACACAAAGTATTGATTATCAATTATTTAAAATTCATTTTAAAATAAAACATAAAGACAATGAAGTCACCAACAACGCCTGATTTAGGTATCCCTCAAAAAGATGTAAAAGCAATGGCTGATTCGCTTAACCAGTTGCTATCGGATCAACACGTGCTTTACATTAAAATGCGCAATTTTCATTGGAATCTCGTCGGACCCAGTTTTGTGGAGGTTCACGAATTTATTGAAAAATTATACAACAACATCGCCGAAGATATTGATCAAGTGGCAGAACGCATCAATCAATTGGGTCAGACATCGCTTGGTTCAATGGAGGAGTTTCTGAAAAACAGTATCCTTAAGGAATCTGAAGGTGGTAAAAAACTGCAAGAAGCCGCCATAACGGAGCTTGCGATAGATAATGACTTTATGGCGCGTAAGCTAAGAGAATTGATTTCTGAATTTGATGAGAGCTACAATGACCCAGGCACTGTGGATTTATTCACGCGTTTGCTTCAAAGCCATGAGAAAAGCGCTTGGATGTTGCGCCGATATATCAGCTAAGAAATTGCGAAATACTTTTTAGATGCAGAGTTTGTTAAATGATTTTCATCGAAGAAGGCATTTATTTATGCCTTCTTCTTTTTTAAAATGTATGCCTAAAATTCCCTAAAAATAGCCTTAATACTGAGGGGGTAGGAGTATAATATCAATATCAATACAGAATCCAACCATACAAATGATAGCTAAGATAAAAAAATTTGGTCAAGTAATATCCAAGTCATTTAAGGACTTTATTGCGGATGACGCCTTAAAATACAGCGCATCTCTTTCTTACTACACTGTTTTTTCGATTGCCCCTATGCTCATCATCATCATTGGTATGGCTGGTATATTTTTTGGCGAAGAAGCCGTTTCTGGAGAGATTTTTAGGCAGTTTTCAGGCTTAATGGGGGCTAATGTAGCCGAACTCATTCAACAAGCCATTAAAAATGTAAAACTCAGCGGACAAAGTTGGACTGCAACCATCGTGGGTTTTTTAACCTTACTGGTAGGTGCAACGGGCGTATTTGCGGAACTGCAAGATTCCTTAAATAAAATATGGTCACTCAAAACCACTGTTAAAAAAGGATGGCTGCAATACCTCATCAATCGCTTGATTTCCTTTTCAATGGTTCTGACTTTAGGTTTCCTATTGATGGTCTCGTTACTCATCAATGCCTTAATTACCCTTTTGAGTACCCGTTATTTGACCGTTTTAAATGATTGGCAATGGCTGTCTTTCATTATTAACAATTCCATTATTTTAGGCATTGTCACCTTATTATTTGCCTTTATTTTCAAGTTTTTACCTGATGTACGACTGCGCTGGGCTAATGTAGCCTCAGGCGCATTTTTTACGGCTATTCTATTCTCCATTGGTAAATATTTAATTGGTACATACCTTTCACAGTCCGCTATTGCCTCGGCTTTTGGGGCGGCGGGGTCTTTGGCACTTATATTATTGTGGGTGTATTATTCCTCTTCAATACTGTTTTTTGGGGCTGAATTTACCAAAAACTACGCTGTCATATTTGATAAACCCGTTGAAGCTGATGTTTACGCAACATTTGTGGTGACCAAAGAAAAGGAGCTACCATCCGATGCCAATGTCGGTAACGTTGAAGAGATAAAAGATAAACAAGCTAAGTGAGGAATGAGAAAACAATTTTACGTAAAAATTCAAAATATTGACTTATGCCGGTAGATGAAAAAATACATTCCAACGAATGGCTTATATTGTTGCAACAGCGCGACATACGCAGCTTCAATTGGCTTTATGATAAGCACAGTGCTGCATTGTTGGGCGTTATTAAAAACATAGTGAAAGATTCGGCAATCGCTGAGAATCTGATGCAGGATACTTTTATTAAAATATGGAATAATGTAGAAAGTTATGATATAGAACGGGGTTCATTTTTTACGTGGATTTTCAATATTGCTCGCAATACAGCGTTGGATTTTTTGCGTTCAAAAGCACACCATCAAAGCCTAAAAAACAAAGATTTTGTCGTAGCTGAACTTGAAAACAAATTTCAAACCCAGCAAAATATCAATACAATTGGTATTCAGGACTTGGTTCGCAATCTGGACAGTAAACACAGGGACTTAATCGATTTGATTTATTTCAATGGATATACTCAAGAAGAGGTTTCTAAAACGCTCGATATACCACTCGGAACGGTCAAAACACGAGTCAAAAAAGCTATGACTGAATTAAGAAAAATGCTTTAAATCGTTTTTAAAAGTCCCTTGAACAGTAAAAAAAACTAAAAATGCCCGTAAACTTTCAAAAGTTTACGGGCATTTTTACTGTATTTGGGTAAATATTTTAATGCAATGGACGAGCTGCATCGGCACTCTTAGCGGTTCTTTTTGTTCTCATCCAAGCTGTTTTATCCCAACCATTATCTGTCCAAAGTTCTTCTGTTTCAGTGAAACTATCATCATTTTCTTTTAAAATGGTGTAGCGCATTAAGTTCTTGGCATTGTCATAAAATGTATAAGTGAGAGTGTTAGCTTCCGTGATATATACTTTATTATCAAGCGTGTATTTATTGCTAATTTTTCCTTCTACCCGCCAAGTATTTGTATGCTCATTGAGGAAAATAGCTTTTGAGGTATTGTAGCGATACTTGTTAATGGGGTTGATACCAGTGCCCGTGAATACGATTTTATTGCCTTCAAAGGCTATATGTTGATTCATTTCTATCTTTTGTTGCAAATTTTGAGCGTCTGTGACAAAGCCAGTGCTTTTCCAATCGCCTATCATATATTCTAAGCGGGCATCAATGCTAAAAGTTGTGGTAGAACTTGAGATGGGCTTCATGTAACTCGAGCCGATACAAAACATGGTTGCTAAAATTATTATATTTTTCATGACGTTTGATTTTAATTTGAGGATAATACGGTGAGCAACGGCGGCTGAGCGCCGCCACCCACATTTTTTATCTAAGGATTATATCGTTTTTTTTGTCTTTTTACGGCGGGTACTGATGATTGTATGAGAGCCGTCGTCTTCCGGAATAAGTTTTAGTTTATCTGCATCGTGCAAAATATCCTTATCGTTTTTTGATTTTTTGAAAGGCACTTTACTTATTGCTCTTTCTTGATTCGGTGTTAAGGGTTTACCTGTGGTTTTAATGATTGAATTTTCCATAATATTTAAATTTTGATTTGAATAATACTGTATGTCGTCATTTATTAATGTAAAAATCCAATGCCATGCTATTTTCGAGGGATTACAGGGTAAATACCCTTAAAAAAACCTCAATTTGTGGATTTTTTGCCTCAAATATGCCACAATGGGAATTCATACACTTAAACCTCATGATAGTTATGAATTTTG
>JANPHO010000627.1:0-4566 GCA_031424515.1 Saprospiraceae bacterium | reverse complement strand
TTATGGCATTAAAAGTGTTGGGAAAGACTATGATTCTTGGACGATTATTGAAGCTATTCCAGCTGAATCGTCGGTTACGTTCACAGAAGCTGAAAAGTCATTGATGCGCATTTTGAAAAATTGGTCGGATATCAGCGAAGTGACGCCGATTGGCGATAAATGGGATAAAGGAACTATGATTTTAAAACCCATTGATACCAGTTTAAAGCCCAAAGAAATTCCCATTGAAACTTTTTTTCATAAAATAACGATGGTGCGTGATAGAGTGAGGGTGATGGAGCAACGTATCAATTCCAGTAACTTAAGCGAGGAGGAAAAAATTAATTTGCAGCAATATATCACTCGTATTTATGGCAGTTTGACTACTTTTAATGTGCTTTTCAAATACAAAGAACATTATTTTGTGGGTGACAAAAGTGAGTGATTTTAGATTTTATAGTTTTAAAACTGAATAGGGAAATTTTTAAAATTTCCCTATTCTACTATGAGTTTTTAGCTTTTTGTAGTAGCTTTTCATACATTTTAAATGAAAAATCATAGGGATAATTTTTCTCTTCAAAAGTATCTACCCATCTTATGCCTTGCACCGCATTGGTATAAAAAACTTCATCGGCTTCCTTTACCATTTGAATACTTAAATTTGATTCCGAAATCGGAATAGAATGCTCTTGAGCGATTTCCATGACGATTGTGCGCATGACTCCACCTACACATCCACTTGAAAGTGCAGGTGTGATGAGTTGCTTATCTTTTAAAATGAAAATATTGGATGCTATGCCTTCTGCTACATACCCCTCAGTATTGAGCATCAAAACGTCCTCAAAATTGTTTTCTTTTGCGAATAAACCTGCCATAATATAGGGCAAAGAGTTGCTCGTTTTAAAAGAGGAAATGAGGGTATAACGCAATTTAAAATCCTTATAAACGCCAATGGTTAAGCCTAAATCATTAAAAATGTAGTTTTTATCGGGTAAAATGGCGGGTTCAATCAAAAAATCAAAATTATTGGTTGTGGGCGTGTAATTCCCACCTTCTTCTCGCCATATTGCTAATCTAATTCTTGAAACGTTGGGCGCATTTTCCAACACTTTAGAGACTTCATTTCTCAAATAATGAATATTGAAATAGGGTAGTACATTCAATTTCAAAGCCTTCATACCCCTCAGTAATCGCTCAAAATGAAGGTTGAAAAAAGGGATTTTACCATTCACCACCCGCATACTTTCAAACAAACCGTCACCAAAGCGGAAAGCTCGGTTATGGCCGTTAAACACTTTATCATTGTCTTCAAATAGGCTGCCATTATAATTAATCACGTTCTAAGGTTTAGTTTTTTTCAAATAAGTAATAAAGGCTTTGCGGATATCATTGCGCAAATCGGTGGCATCGTTCGGGTCGGGTTTTTTAATATTGGAAATATTTGGATTGGACTCTATGAAAAATTCAAAATTAGTTTCTTTACCACTGATTAAAAAGTCATTGGTGATGATATGATAGTTTTTATTTTCATCAAGCGCTAAGTTATTGATTTTGAATGACTTATCAGCATCATTGAAGCTGATTTTATCCCATTGTAAGTATCCTCCGCGACCCTTACTCAGCAAGCCAGCATATAGCACTTTTTTTAATTCACTCCCCTTTATATCCATTTCAAATAACTTGCCGCCATAAGGCAATATGCGAACAACATCAGCTTGGGTCAAAGTGCCTTTGACTTGGTCGTCTATGCGCACGGAACCACTATTGAAAAAAGAGCAATCTACAGTCTGTTTTGCAACAGCCGCAATGGATTTTGAAATAACACTTCCGAGGTTATTCTGTTGCAATCTGATGACTGCAGAACGCCCATCCAATACTTCTTTCAGCTCTACCACTGTCTCATCAGGGCTAAAACCTGCTGCTCGGAATGAATTATCCGCAATATCTGTCCATTTTTTAACAATTTGAGCTACTTCGGGGTCTTCCTGAATTTTATTATCCACCTGAACCAATTCCGATTTAATCGAAGTCTGTTTCGTTTTAATATCATAAGAACAACGATGTATCCATAGACTTATAGCGTTGGCATCAGCTTTAGTGATGACAGTTTTGCCTACTTTATGAATCATATTATTGTGCTCATGTCCGCCCATAATCAAAGATACTGAGGGGTTCTTTTGAGCCACCTCTTTGTCATCTTCAACTGCGATGTGGGTTAATCCTACTATTACATCGGATTCAGCTTTTATCATATCTTCAATAAGGCTATTTGAGCGTTCAAAAATATTGCTATAATGGATATAATCTTTCTTATTGGCATCTAAACACAAAGCAAACATACCTACCATGGCGGCTTCTCCGCTGTTTCCATCTTTTACCTCAATGATTTTATACTCTGGAAAAAATGTGTTGGCTGGGTCTTTTGAGCGGCTAAAAGGCTCTATATTTTCACCGTTTTGATGAAAAGCGTTGCTCGAAACCCATGTAAATTTAGATTCGTCAATGCGTTTTTGTAAATCCACGTAATCCAAATCAAATTCATGGTTGCCAAAGCAGACGAAATCAACGCCAGCTGCATTCATTACTTCCACCATTTGTTTTCCCTTAATGCCCTCGCCTTGATATTTTAATGTGCCGATGAGCGAAGGATTCAGAAAGTCTCCTGCCATAACGGTATATGTATTGGGGTTTTCCTTGAGTAGTTGCTTCCTTACAGTCGCAATACGGGACATTCCACCCAATTTGCCGCCGTCAAGTGGGGCAATTTCATAGACATCATTGACTTGTAAAAAAATCCATTCTACCTTGCCGTCCGCTTTGCCGTAAGCTGTTGATGCTTTTTTGCTGGATGAACATGCGTAAAATGTTATGATAAAAAGGCAGAAGAATAAACGAATCAATTTCATATTGTTTGATTTTAATGGAAAAGGGGCAAATATAGGGTTTTCATGGTCAGTTACAATAGTTTGATTTAATAAACTCTACCGATTAACGAATGCTCGACAATTTTTCTTTTCATTTCAAGCGGAACAATTGTGCCTTGCTTTTGATAAATAATTTTGCCATTAGGTTCTATTAAAAGAGTATAAGGTAAAGCACCTTGCCACTTAGGATCAATGAGTTCTATGAGTTTATATACATCATCGGAGTTGAAAATATAGTTTTTACCCGACATTTGCAGGCTTGTTAAGGTCTTAAGCGCTTTCTCTTTTTTATCCGGTTTATCGGCACTTATGGTGATAAGCTCAAAGTCCCGGCGGCGATACATATGATTTATAGCGTTAAAATCAGGCAATTCCGTTACGCAGGGCCCACACCAAGTTGCCCAAATATTAATTAGGCGTAGTTTATCCGTTTTATTCGCCAATAGATTTTTAATGCCATCATCGTCAATGAATTCAATATTGACGGGTTCTTTTGCCCATTCCTCTTTCTCTTTATTGGATAAAGCCTTCTTTTCAGCCCATTTGATGGAGCAACCAAAAGTTTTAGTAGTATGCACACTGACCGTTTTATTCGCCAAAAGATCTTCAATGGCGTTGCGTGTATCAAAATTTTTGGGCGTTTTAGTGGGTTTTTCAACGTCATCAATTCTGCCTGAATATCTTAAAATTCTTTTATCGTCAAAGATAAAAACGCATGGGGTTGCAGCAGGCCCATATTTTAAGGATACCCCCTCAGTATCTCCGTCGTAAAGGTAAGGAAAATTGAAATTATGATCTTTTGCCCGCGTTTGCATATCCTCGAATGAATCACCTAAATCCGTATAACCCATTTCATCTAATCGAACACTCAAGGGGTCGTTAGGTGAAATCGCTATCACTTGCACTTTTTTAGATGCATAATCCGTCACCAATTTTTTAATTCTTTCCTCATAAGCCTGTGCTGTAGGGCAATGATTACAGGTGAAAATAATGACTAAAATTTTAGCTTCAGCGAAGGATGCCAACGAATACATTTTTTCATCTGTTCCTTTTAAATTAAAGTCAGGTGCTTTTTCTCCAATCTGCAACGGTTTTGGCTCTGATTTTGCCATATAGTTAAAGAAGACTATATAAAATAGGATAAAAATTAGCTTTTTCATAAGGGAGTTTTTTTATGATTAATGGAGTAAATATAAGCTTTTTTGATTATTAAAATGCTTAACAAAATATTAATATCCTTAAAAATATCTAAAAAATAACCCTTATAAAACCTAAGGAGCGGATAAATCGTAAATGTATTTATAATAAAAATTATAGTATTTTATTAATTTATATTTATAGAATATGACGTCGAACCAAACAATAAATACCATCCAACTACATAAAATTTATATTTAAATTTAGAATTCAAAAGATGGATACAAGTTTTAATTCACGTAAATCATACTCCCCAACAAAAAAAATATTGGCAATTGTTACCATTGCGTTTATATTTCAGACTATTTATTACATTTCTCATCACTATTATTCAGCTTTAGAAGAAGCTCAAACTGTGAGCTTATCACGCTTAAAAGGGATAGCTAATTCCGTCGTTTTACAAATAAACGGCGATGCACACCAAGCATTAACGCAACGATATTTGAGTAAAGATGCTTTGACGAAT
>JANPHO010000626.1:0-4284 GCA_031424515.1 Saprospiraceae bacterium | reverse complement strand
ATTGTACTAAGTTTGTTGTGTAGTGGTTGGAGCATGCTTTTTTTGATTGTGGTTAATCAAATTTATGCTCTTTTCCACTACTTTTTAGCTTGTTTTCTCAATTTGTACAGTAATATTGAATACAACATAAAAGACCACCTCGGCAACACCCGGGTGACGTACAGCGATGCCAATAATGATGGTGTTATAGTCGCATCTGATGTCAAGCAAGTGAACCATTTTTACCCCTTTGGCTTAAATATGGAGGGTAACTGGAACGGCTATTATCCTGAGGCTAAGAATAAGTACCAATACAATGGCAAGGAGTGGAATGATGATTTTGGTTTAGGGTTGAATGATTATGGGTTTAGGATGTATGACCCTGCGATAGGTAGATTTCCGACTATTGACCTTCTGGCTGAAATTTATCATTATCAAAGTCCATACGTTTACGCTGCCAATAATCCTGTGAGTAATATAGATTTTATGGGATTGGGGCCATATGATGGAGATCCAAATTATGACCCAGATAAAGATCCTACTGTACATCCAGAGAATACTTACACTGTTAAAACCAAGAGATTACCAGATAAAGAGAAGTACCCTGTTACATATCAGTTGCAAGTTAACTATGAAAATAACTTTCAACGACGTATAATGACAGAGGGGCAATGGGCTTCACCTTATAATCCAAATAGAGATGCAGACATAAAATATTATTCAGAAGTGCTTCCTGAGTTATTTGAAGATGTGGTTGAAGCGGAAGTAGAAATAATTGAATTTACACTTGGAGGTGCATTGAGTGAGCTTTCAAAGCCTGGTAGGTATATTTTCAAGCAAGCGATGAAAAGGCAGGTTAGAAAACAGGCTGTCAAAAAAATTTCACCATACGCTTTAAGAGCTACTCATTCTCAGACGTTGAGTAGAAAACAATTGAATAAATTGGTTGAGAATATTGCAAAAGAGGGTATTAAGGAGTCAATTAAGTATGTAGAACATAATGGAATTAAATATATTGTTGATGGGCATCATCGAGTACTGGCTGCATTCAGACTTGGTATTGAGAAGATTCCTGTGCAACAAGTATCCCTACCTTATGGAGGTTATAAAACCGTGCAGGATTTAATTTTTTCCATGTATTAAAAAAATAATGTACCATGGCAATATGGCAATATAACTTACATATTATTCCGAAAGAAGAGATTCTATCTTACTTTGAGTATGTAGAAACAATTACAGATAATGATTTAAATGAAATAGAATGGTGGAGATATCGTAAGTTAAATATTAAAGATTTTGATATTTTCAAAGATAAATTAATTCCAAAAAAATCTTGGTCTAGTGATATTGTTCTTTTGGGAGACGAAGATTCTAATTGTATCATAATTTTAATGGAGTTTAATAAAGTTGCTGAAATTTCTGTGAGAATTGATTTAAGGAGTGATTTTAGATTTTTTTTGCAAACTATTTGTGATTTCGCAGAAAAACATAACTGTATTTTTCTAAATTACGAATTACGAATACTTGAAGCTAATTATTATATCATGAAACATGATATAATAGTTTATCCATTATTTAAGTCATTTATAGACAAAATAAAATAATACCATTCTTTAATATTTCGGTGTAAAAGTGTTACATTTTAGCAGGAGGCTGTTGTGTTCAGCTAAATACTGAGGGGTGCAACCAAACAATTTCATTGACAAAATAGAATTAGGATTTCCTTGATGAAAAAGATGTTAAGGATGCGAGCGTACACGCCTAAATTCTTAACATCTTTATAAATCCTGCACATCTTAATTCAAATTATTCGCTCATACTGAGGGGTTAACCCTTCGTTTCAAAAAAACAAAAAACATTCAATATGACAAGATATATTATCATAGCCTTATGGCTGCTATCCACAGCCACTATCAGTAAGGCGCAAACCTTAAAGCCAGATACACTCTACCTATCTGTCTTTAACACAGGCACACGCCTACAACTCACGCAAGCCGACTTCGGTGGCAACATCACCCAAGACCTTATCGGCACTATGGCACGAGCCTTCGATACTGTCATGGTAATGAAGCAAGGCACCAGCACCGATAGCACAGGCAAAAAACGCATGGAGCACCAAGCTGAACGCCGTGCCAATAAAATATCCAAAGATTTAAAGGATAAAATCGTCGTCATAGAGCTCAACAAAGACGTGGATGTCACCGAAACCTGTATCAACATACAGCGAGGCGGTGCAAAAGCCCTCATCCTCATCCACAACTCCGATAAAAAAGAGGAGATAAAAATGAAAAAGCTGGGTAAGTTCAAGGACAGCTTGCGTATTCCCTGCTTTACAGTACGCAGTGGGGTAGGCGATAGCCTATTAACTCTACTCCCCTCAGTAGGGTACATCAAATCGAAGACGGTGAACCCTCAATCCCTTGCCGCCAATAATGCCGTATTGGGCATAGAAGCCCAAGCCGAATACAACAGAGCCCAAATAGAATGGGTCAATAACACAGGCGACCAAAACGATTATTTCATCGTCCAAAAACTCAACCCCCTCACAGGCATATTTGAGGATATGGTCACCGTGAACAACCACGCCGTCACAGGCTTAGAGCACTACAATTCATTCGATAATGAACCCATTGACGGAGAGAATACCTACCGTATAAAACTCGTCATGCTCGACGGCACACAGCGGTATTCAGAACCCAAAACAGTGAATTTCTATTCAGCCAATAACATTTCTATCTTCCCCAATCCAACGGATGATGCCCTCAATATCTCCTTCAAAGGCTATACAGGGCAAGCCGTAGATTTATTCATCTTTGATATGCAAGGCAAATCTATCCTAACCCAGCATCTTGAAAAAGTACAGAATACTCTACACAGCATCCCCATCGGCGAAAAAGCAATAGCAGGTGAATACATGCTCCGCATCAAAATACAAGGAAAACGAGATGTATTGAAGATATTCACGGTGGGGAAATAATTGGTTTCACTGGTTTTAAAAATCCAAAAGCCTCTTGCTATTTACACTTTAGCAAGAGGCTTTTCTATTGAATCAATACCTTTTAAAGAGAATATTATCCGCACTTAATTCGAGTATTATCCGAATGCAATCCGTTTAAAACGCACTATGTTCGGATAAAGTGCGCTTAGAGCTTTTGATGCGTATTTCCTGTTTCTTGATTCGTTAATACATTTTATAGCTGAACTTAAGTCCCATTATTGACACGAATTAAAGATGTTATAACCAAGACTTGATTCGTATTAAATTCGAGTAATATCCGAATGTAATCCGTTTAAAGCGCACTATGTTCGGATAAAGTGCGTTTAGTGCGTATTTTATTTATCTCTGAACTCGACCTATAATTGCATTTTATGAGCAATATTTGAGGCTTGTATGATTCTTACATTTTACATAGAACCGATTATTGCCCAATTGAGTTTTACGAAAGTTAGACGCTGGTTTCACATATTTTTCACGTCAAAAACTCTTCATAACAGTGATACGTATCACGATACGTATTATTTAAGGCGATACGTACACTTATACGTATTATTTAGGCCGATACGTATAGTGATACGTATATTTTAGGCTATTTTATTATATTTTGTCGAGTATTGAGTCTTATCATTATGGGCACAATCTTGAAGTGTCTTGACGTTTTAAGCTTTACTCTTATAAACTATTTCACCGCTTTATGGATGATATTTCCCAGCAAAACACCCTTCAAATCTCTTCTACCATAACAACATCCACCCTATTCATAATTGAATTTATTTATTGAAGCAAATATAAGTGATGCGTTTCTATAATGCAAAAAAATAAATTTTAAAAAAACCGTTTAGGAGTTGCCTAAACGGTTCACTGTACAGATAAACACTTAAAATTTACTACAAGTTAAAGAGAGAACGACTTTCTCATATTTACCAGGTACCAAATATCGTGCTAAATATATTTTTTATTACCATGTATATAAATTGTATGTAAAATATCTACGATAAAGACCTTTAAAATTTGAACAAAAAAAAACGCTAAGTCTTTTAACTGAACGGTTTATTACTACAAATAAACACTTTAATCTATGAAGATAATTTGACTGCACATTTTTTTTAAATACTCTTTATACCAAATACCTTGCTTAATTTATGTTTTGTTGTTATGTGTAAAGAGTCTTTTCAAAAAAGAGGCCTCGTAGTACGCTTTGTGTACTAATAGGTCTCAGGATTAATCATATTTATTTGTCATGAAATAAAAGTACAAAAAAATGTTTAAACATTGAAATATCTTTTTTGTAAAAAAAACCGAGGAGC
>JANPHO010000625.1:0-3823 GCA_031424515.1 Saprospiraceae bacterium | reverse complement strand
CCTCAACGCCTCCAACAAAGCCGTCTTCCCCGTATTATTCTTCCCCGCAATCAAGTTCACTTGACCGAGTTTATCTATTTTTAAATCTTTAAAAAGACGGTAATTTTGTATATGAAGATGGTCTAACATAGTTTATATTTTACTACAAAAGTACAAATTTTAATTAAAAACACCCATTATACTAAGGGGGGTAACACTTTAAAAACACCATCCCGCTTTTTATCAATACGACCGCCTTCATAAGCACACACACCCATCCGTGGCGAATTGACAACAGGCATTGCTGCATAATCCTTAAAATCAGGGCATACTTTAGCGTGCTTTTTCTGACAATCTTTACAATAAAAAGCATATTCCTCATACATGTGAACTGAACAGATTTTCACAGCGGGCTGCGTTTTACACATACCACACATGATAGCCAATGGCTCGTTGCGGGACAAAAGCTTTACAGGTTCTTTAATTGAAATATTATAGGATTTCAGAATTTTTATCTCAAATGCTGTCGTAGAACCAAAATCATATTCATATTGTAAAACCATATCCTCTTTAAAAATATTGGCAATCAATTCACCCATCGGTTCACCAAAGTCAGCGTCTTCATCATCATAGTCAATTTCATATCTTTTGCCTTTTTGTTTAAATGAGCTCATATGTCCGCAACATTCTAACCAAATTGCTCTTAAAAAATCATCTAAATCAACCAATTGCGCATCGCACGAAACCAAAAGATTTAGAAACATTTCATCAACTTGTATTTTGACGTGAAAAGCCGTTTCAGTCGTTTTCTGTTCTTTTTCTAAGTCTTGTAAGTGTTTAGCCAAATGCTTCGTAATACCCGCTTTTGCAAACATTTGATTGCAATAAACGCATTTTCCTTCTGATTTATATTCATCTTCCATGATGTATAATTTTAAAAAAGTTAATAAATTTCACCCAAATACTGAGGGGTCTCGAAAAACACCAACCGAAATACGTCCAAAATCACCACTGAGCACATCCATTATACACCTTACCATTCAAAGTGACTTGCCCACTGAACGGATACGGTTTCGGATTAGAATCGTCCATGCATTTACCCTTTGTGATTACAACTTTCAGAGTCTCTTTACCGTCAAAACTCACCGTTTCGTAGGTGCGCACATCGCCCTCGATAACAGGTTTTACGTATTTAAAATGGTGGTATCTCAAATTGGGTTCATCATTAAAATCAATATAATTCTCCTTGGGGGAAATTTCGACTGCCCAAAACGGTCTGCTTCCGAATATCACAAATTCAAAACCCATGCAATATCCATCCCAATCTTTTGAAACAATTTTATCTATTTTATTGATTACCAATGTATTATCAGTGCCATCCACCGTTTTACCCAATAAAGAACCATCCACAAAAGCCATAACACTTTGATTATCATAGCCATATTGATACGTCTTTTTATACAGCATTACTGCCTCATTCGTGGAATCCACCACTGCCCAACGCGTACTGTCACGCCCACAAGGTCTGAAAAAAGTGCCCGCCGAGCCGTGCGAAAGTAAGCCAATGTAACGCTTCGTTTTTGCATCGGGCGCGGACTTTATATCCGTGACATTTGCTTGAGTGTTGTCTTTTGCAGGCGCATTTTGACAAGCAGAAAAAAGGCTTAAAACAATAATTATTGCGATGAAATTTTTCATATAAATCATATAAAATGTAGTGCAGAACTCCAGTTCCGCATAAAAATAAAAGCTTATTGGCAGAACTGGAGTTCCGCGCTACTTTAAAAAACCGACAATTGCCTCATAAATTTCCTCATGTTGGAGCGAATGCCCTAACCCCTCAGTAATCAGCTTTTTTGAGCCTTTCCACTTATTTTCAAGCGCGTAGGCATCATTTATGGACACCAAATCGTCCATTTTATCATAAATTAAAAAGCCTTTTGCGGATATTTCCCCTATAAAATGTTCAGTAGTCACCTCATCTACAGATTTCCCAAAATAACGTTCAAATTCAACATAATATGCCGTTTGTACTTTTTTATTCAACTTTAAAACAGCAAAAAACTTATCAAAAATTTGACGTAAATTGGACGGTGCCGCCACTAAAATCAACTTTTCAATATCCCTATTTTCCATTTTAAAAAGTGAAAAAGCGGCTGAAAAACCGCCCACAGAATGACCAATCACGGCGAAAGGTTGCACCCGATTCACCACTTTTTCAATCATATCAGCATACAAAGCCGCGCTAAAATACTTGCTACCCGAAACCCCATGCGCAGGCGCATCAAGCGAAACAATGGTATAATTTTCAGCTTTTAAATAAGGAATCAACCATTGCCAACGTGCCGAATTACTCTCCCAACCATGCACCAAAAGTACCGTTTTATCGCCCCCCCGCCAAGTGTAAGTCTGAATTGCTAAATCATTAAGCATATCCACGCGCTTTTCGGCGGAGTCCAAATATACGGAATCTTCGCTCGTCAAACGACCTTTTTGCGGTGTTGCGAATAATTTTATGGCTAATTTGCCCGCTCTTGACGTGGAAACATGGGCTAAACTATTCAAATACGCCCCAACCACCTCAATCGCCATCTTTTTTTTAAAACTCATTCGTTAAATTTATTCTGAACAGCAAAACTACTGAGGGGGTATTTAAAATTTCAATTTTAGTAGTTATTTTTTGATTTTTTGTTCAACCACAAAGTTCACAAAAAAGCACAAAGGCTGTTCTTTATGTAACTCTGTGCTCTTTAGTGGTTAGAATGATTTTCATTTTTTTCTGAAAACTCTGAACACAATCTATATATCTTTGTTTTTTATTTTAAAAAATAGAGAAATTTATGTCTTATAAAAGCCTATGGGATGCCGTTTTGGATTTAGAAAAACACGGCAAGTTAAAACGTATTAAAACTGAAATTGACCCTAATTTGGAAATGGCTGAAATCCATCGCCGAGTTTTTGAAGCACAAGGACCAGCCCTACTCTTTGAAAAGGTCAAAGGCTCGCCTTTTAAAGCCGTTTCTAATCTATACGGTACGTATGAACGTACTGATTTCCTATTCCGCCATACCCTCGAAAAAGTCCAAAGAGTTGTTGAATTAAAACTCGACCCAACGGCTTTTTTCAAAAATCCGATGCGTTATTTGGGCGCACCCTTCACGGCTTTGACCGCTTTGCCGATGAAGCTACCCCTCAGTATGTCGCCCGTTGCTTATGGTCAAACGACCATTGACCAACTACCGCAAGTAAAATCGTGGCCCATGGACGGCGGCGCATTCGTGACGCTGCCTCAAGTCTATACCGAAGACCCTGAGAAACGGGGCATAATGGGCAGCAATATCGGCATGTACCGCATACAACTCTCTGGAAATCAATACATTCAGAATAAAGAAGTGGGTTTGCATTATCAAATTCATAGAGGCATTGGCGTGCACCACGAAAAATATAACCGCTTGGATGAGCCGTTCCGCTGCTCAATTTTCATTGGTGGTCCTCCAAGTCACGCTCTTGCTGCCATATTTCCTTTGCCCGAAGGATTGCCCGAAGTGACTTTTGCAGGGATGTTGGGCAATCGCCGATTCAGATATGCCCGAGATACTGAGGGGGGCGTCGTGTCCTCAGACGCTGATTTTGTGATAACAGGAACGATTCGAAAAGGTGAGAAAAAGCCCGAAGGTCCTTTTGGCGACCACTTAGGTTATTACTCCTTGGAGCACGATTTCCCTGTGATGGATGTGGATAAAGTATATCATAGAAAAGATGCTTTATGGCATTTTTCGGCGGTGGGTCGCCCTCCTGCCGAGGATTCCAGCTTCGGTTACATGATTCACAATATTGTAAAACC
>JANPHO010000624.1:0-2560 GCA_031424515.1 Saprospiraceae bacterium | reverse complement strand
CCGATAGTAGGATTGCGAAAACCTGTTTGGTAAGAAGCCCTAAAATGATTATTATCATTGGGTGAAAAAACCGCCGAAGCACGAGGTGTAAAACTGCCTTGGAAATTCTCATTTTTATCATATCGACCAGACAGAATGATTTTTAATTTATCTTGAAAAACACTTTTTGAAGCTTGCACAAAAGCACCAAATTCACTATTAGTCAAATTTTTACCTTTATCATCGAATAGCGTTCCCTGCGTATTCAAGCGTTAAATGCGGTAATTGGCACCAACTTGCACGTTTAAAATATCATTGAGATGCGGACTCAAATCATACATACCTTCATAATGACGCAAACCACAACGGCTAAAAATACCTGCACCACTCAAACCCTGTGTTTGTATCAGTCGCTCTTTCGCTGCATCAAATTCAGCACTGCCTGGTAAGAATCGACCTTGGTCGGCAAAGGTGCGTGCAGCCGTAGCGTCTTTGGCTGTGACTCCTGAAATGGTACCATTATATGCCGCACCATAGCGTTGAAACCAAGTTGCATCCGCTTTATCAGGTGTTACAACATTACCGCTTAAATCTTTAACCCAACTGCGATTGATTAATTGACCCAATGAACGGCTGTTGTAAGAATCTTTAGAATCCTCTTGGCTATCATAAGCACGGATATAAAAATTCTTACCTTTTAACTCAAGACGATGTTGTATAAAATTAAAACCATTAATAACAAAGCGGCTGCTACCTGTATATTGCGCCACGCCTCTACTGAAACTCCCTTGATAAATTGCTTCCAAATTGTCATTGAAACGGTAGTTCAATGCGCCGTTGAGTTTTAAACTATTAACATCATAATTCGCTAAATCTTTTTCCTCATAACCCGTCCGAGATACACGCCCGATATTGGCTAAAGTTGTAGCAACTTCATCGCCATAGATATTTAATGCGTTTTTGCCTGGATTATTGAGCCCACGATTGGCAACAGGGGTGTTGGGGTCAACATCTGTATAGTCATTCGCATACCAATCTGTCCCTGTCAAATAGGCAGCATTGATTTTAAAAGCAAATTTATTATTAAAAGCCTTAGCATAACGGACAGCCACATCATAAAAAGGTTTTGCACCTAAGTTTGTGCCATCGTTGATATGATTGACACCTACTTTCGTCTGTGCGCTCAAGCCTTGATAATCAAAAGCACTTTTAGTGCGAGTTTGTAATAAACCATTGAAAGCAACTGGGCCATACAATGCGGAAGCTGCGCCGGGAATCAACTCAACACTTTGAACATCAATATCATGAGGGCCAAAAAGATTGCCCATTGCAAAACCCAAACCAGCTGATTGATTGTCCATTCCGTCCACCATTTGGAGGAAACGCCCGTTGCCTGTTGTATTAAAACCACGTGTATTGATTTGTTTGTAGGTCAAACTGCTTGTCACCATATCGACCGATTTCATATTCAATAAAGCATCATAAAAATTAGCCGAAGGTGACAATTGAATAGCTCTAGCATCCATTTTTTCAATACTCACGGGCGAGCGTAAAATGCGCTCTTCTACCCTTGATGCTGAAACGACGACTTGATTCAAATCCTCAGTACTTTCTTTCATAGAAATACTGAGGGGGGTATTGTCTTTTACCTCAACTTCTTGAATAGCATAACCGACCATTGAAACTGTAATCGTAAAAGGTGGTTTTGTTGTCGTATTGAGTGAAAATTGCCCTTTAGTGTCTGTAACAGTGCCTGTATTTTTACCTTTTAAAATAATAGATGCACCAACTAATGGTGCTTTGGTGACTTCATCTAATATTATTCCAGTCAGATTTTGAGCGTAAGAAAATATTGAAGCCAAGAAGAACAGTATAGAAAATATGAATAGTTTTTTCATTGTTTTAAAATAGATATTTTAAACAAAATAAAAACATACTAAAACCCATGCTCCCTCACTAAAAGAGCAGCCTTATATGAATACTCTCTTAGCAAGGGATTGGGCAAATTAGTATAGAACAAACTCTTTAAAATCATGGATAATGCGAATATTGGGTTAAAAAATACCGTTAGGTATGATATATTGGTAGAAACTGATAAAAAATATTGATTTTAGTCCCATCGGGACGGTATATTGTATTAAGTATTAAAGAATTAAGTTCAATATGTCGTCCCGATGGGACTTTATTCCTGTTTTATACAGATATTTCTACCGATATATCATGCCTAACGGCATTTTCAACCCAATATTCGCATGGATAATTAAAATCAATTTCTATGAAACTGTTTTGTCTGTATCTTTTTATTTTGTCTTGATTATTATTGATTTTTCAATTGGTCATAACCACCTGAAAGGCGATTATAACCGACAGTCGTAATGCGACCGCCTAATTTTTCATAAAAAGCAGCATCGGTAGGTGTGAAGGTTGCTAACCCATCAACATACTTATTGTACAAGCAAAATAAGGCAGCAATCAGTACGGTATCGTGGATTTCACGGTCAGTTGCGCCTTGATTTTTAGCTCGTGTGATAGCTGTTTCCGTAACTTTTTTACCATTTTGCTGCACAAGAGCGGCGATATT
>JANPHO010000623.1:0-30096 GCA_031424515.1 Saprospiraceae bacterium | reverse complement strand
TCCTATTTTAAAACATTTTCAAAGGGATAAGTAGGCGTTTAAAAATAATCGACAATTTCTGTTGGGCTTAAAATTATAGAAAATGCGGAGCGCAGCGGAGAATTTTATATAATTTTAAGAGCCGACTTAAAAAAGAAATTGTCGGTTATTTTAGCCCAACTACTTATGACATTAAAAGGCGAGAAGGTTTCCGACTGTAATAGTAAGAAACCTTCTCGCCTTTTATATTAAGCACAAAGATATGCACTTTTTTATGAATAAATCAACAGTGAATCGAAAAATTATTCTTTGAAAACGTTAAAAACTTACAAATTGAGGCGTAAAGCGATATTATGGGTGCCGTTCCATGGATTTGAAGCCAAATAACCGTAGTCAATTGATAGCTTTTGATCTCCTTTTTTGTTAAATGGAATTTCGACTGATACACCACCACAAACACCAGTATAGACAGATTTATTGGCATCACCAGCTATCGTTCCCAATTCGTGCTTATATCCACCGCGTAATGTGAATAGATTATTAAAAGAAAACTCTAAACCGCCACCAATTTCATCTCTTGAAAAAGCGTTGGATGTGAAGTTACCTACGGCAGTCAGACGCAAATTTTCTTCTGGTAAAATATCAAAAGCACCGCCAATATTTAGCTGAGAAGGCAATTCAAAGCGGGCTCCTTTTGATGCAAAAGTTAATTTGTATGGCAATGTTCCGTCAGGGTTCGTGCCTGTTACATTCAAACCTTGTCCGCCGAATCTCATTGGTGAGCCTACATTTCTTAAGCTAATTCCAAATTTGAAACGTTCTGGATATTTTTCAGAACCTGAAACGTACTGCACGCCTGCATCAATAGAAATGGCTGATGCTGAAATATTCGCCAAAGTTTCGTTGATGAATCGAGTTGTGATACCCACCGATACTTTTTTCTCAAAAATATGAGAATAAGATAAGCCTACGTTGAAAAAAGTAGGGGAAAACGTAGCCCCTGT
This sequence comes from Saprospiraceae bacterium, assembly GCA_031424515.1. Lineage (GTDB taxonomy): Bacteria > Bacteroidota > Bacteroidia > Chitinophagales > Saprospiraceae > JAAFJT01. The sequence continues at coordinate 29,113 of JANPHO010000623.1, read as the reverse complement.
TCCTTCTGGTAAATCGTTGGTAGTGACGGGTATTTTACCGAAATCAAGCGCATTTATGGCTACTCCAAATGTGCCGTTTTGACCGATTTTTTTAGCCAGACCTATTGAATTCAAGCCTAAACCGGTTCCTTGCAAATAAATGGAGTGCGCAACACCGATTTCGGTGCTATTGATGCGCGATAAGCCTGCTACATTGAGTGACATCGCCTCTACACCCCGCACTAAGCCAGTATTCATGGAATGTAATCCGATGGTGCGCGCCCATGGGTTAAGCAATAGTTCATAAGCACCTGCTTCACCTTGGCGGTCGGGATTACCTGCATAATTACTTGTTAATATAAGCGTCGCTGAAAAAGCTAAGAGTATTCTTTTTATCATAACTATTTGAATATTTTGATACCCCCTCAGTATAAGGCAGGTTTTAACATTTAAACCTGCCTTGTAACTGTAGAGTATGGATTATTAGTTAAGTAGTTTGGCTAAAATAAACGTGGTTTTCTTTCTAAGTCGGCTCTTAAAATGGTATAAAAATCTCCGCTCCGCTTCGTTTTTATACCATTTTAAGCCCGACAGAAAACCACAATTATTTTCATACGCCTGCTTACAAACGAGATGGGTCAAACTGACGATTAACCGCAAAGAACTTCAAAGTACGCTGCCCTTGTGGAGAATCAATGTGGATTAAATAGACACCGCTCGCAATTGGAATACCTTTGGAATTTTTTAAATCCCATTGAACGTCTGGTTCAATTTGTTTGGCTCCAATTCCAGGATTGATGCGCGGACTATTAACTGAAGGGCGTTCATCGCGTTTGAATTGGCGTATGAATTTACCATCCAATGTATAGACCGTAACCGTTGATTTCGCGGGAAGATTCGTGATTTTCACAGTTGTTGAAAAATCAGTAGTCTCGTAAGCAGAGAAACCATAATACGGGTTAGGCACTACATTTATCATATTGAGTGAAGAATCAATACCAGTTGTGGTCAACTCTTTTGCTTGATTGCCTCTCAATTGGAAGCCATAAGCTGGGTGATTGCTATTGGTACCTTTTCCTTTTAAAGGCGCATAAGGATTATTGACGCGTAATTTGATAGTAACATCATTAGGTATCAAACCATCTTTGTACGATAACATTTTTGAGCCAGTTTGAAGATAAGGCATTGAAGTCCAAGTTATGCCTTTCAAAGGAGTCACTTTTCTGAAAGATGCGCCTACCAAACGCTCACGTAAAAGTCTGCAACTATCATATTCTTGATTGGTTACATATACAAATTGTTGACCACCGAAGAACGCTGCATAAGCAGCATTGAATCCAATAGGTGTCTGTAAAAGAACCTGCGATGATGGATTCCAAATCATATCTCTGGAAATACCTTTAGAATTTGCATCATAAATGCCTAAATCTGGGTCATACGATGAGTTTTCACCGAAGAAAATGTTAACGCGTTTTCCAGTTTCAACATCAATGGCGTAGCCTGGGAACCAGCCCATGCCTTTTGTAATATTGGCTGATGCCTCATCAGGTAATACTTGTCCTACTGCTTTATTAGGATCCGTAGCGCTTGCGTCTTTTCCTACTGAGGGGGCTTGACGGAGGTCAAACATACGGGCATTTCCTTCTGTATTGGCGCGAGGTCCTGATGGTTCCTCATAATATACAGGAGCAGATGTTTCTACTACCACACAGCGACTCCATTTTGATTTATCATTCGTCAATACAATATCAACATTATTAAGATTGTATAAACCATTTGCTGATTTTACTTGATTAGCAGATGGGTTTTGCCAAGCTGGAGAGATAACTGGCAACTCCGAAGCTGGGGTTCTATATACATAATCACATAGTAAATACGGCTTGAAATAAGGTGATAATTTCGACAAAGCCTGTTTAGGGTCTTGGTCAAAATCCGGCTCATTTACATCTGTTTTAAGATAATTAAGCATATTTAAGCCTTGGATGAATGGTGCATCATCTGGGATGGCAGCGAGCCAAGGTTTTGCTTTATCCTTGTATTCGATAGTAGCTCCTAAGCCGCCGTTGGTTTTATCGGTAGTTGGAGTAGTACCCACGTCATCTTTTTGACCAATTGAAACAGAGAATCCAAATTTTGCAATCACTTGCTCATTTAACTTTTCAATAGTTCTTTCAGCTGCCACTACTTCATTAGTAATGGTATTTTTCAATTCCCATTTGGCAGTTTTATCCAAGATATCATCTGCTAAATTACTATCTTTAAAGGATAAAGAATAGTTGCCATCAACTACTTCAATAGGGTTGTATATTTTGACATTTATGGGTCCTTGCCCTGGCTTATAGACAATAGTGCCGTCAAAGGTCTTATTCAATATTTTTTGTAAAGTTTCCTCTGACATATCCAAGAAATTACTGCCAGTACCTACTCCATCAAGGCGTGTGATTACCGGACCATCGCCATATTGAGATTGCAAATTGATATCTACAATTGGGCGAGGGAGAACTTCATAAGCTTTACCACCTTTATTTTTATCGCCACCATTCCGACGACCAATAACAAAAGGCTCTCTTTGACCTTGTTCTTTCTTTTCGTCAAATTTTTCATAGTTATTATATGCATATGCGATAGCAGCAAAATAATACTTTTTATGGTTGACTAAACGCTTATCCTCAGTAGTAGCAAACCGGTCTTCTTTAATTCGGAAAGTATGTTTTACACCTTGATTTTCCGCATCAACTTTTAAAATAGGGGTAAATATTGTGCGACCACCAAAATTAGGGTCAGGAGTAGGAGTCCAATTATAAATTTTAGTGACGGAATCTTGAATATCCACTTGTGCTATCAAACGGGCTTTTTCGGGATTCTCTAACTCAGGTGCTGTGATTCCCACGTTACCATCATGCAATTGATAAACTTTATATCCTTGAAACCTATAAACTGAATCCTTGGCAGTTACAGGTATTTTTAATCCTTTTTCTTGGTATCCCTCGTTCACATTGTTGGATTCTGGGGCATTGGTCAATACTGCTACTATTTCTTTATCCAATTCCACAAAATGCATATCTGGTGCATCCGGTCCATCAAATATTTTAAAACAGTTATTGAAAAGCGCCTGTGCGATATCATCTGCTTCTTGTAAACGGCGAATATCAGGGCACGGATAAGCTTGGTCAGCTACAAAAGGTACACCTACTATGAGTTCATTCACAGCACCAGGCTTTAATTTAAAAGGACCTGATGCTTGAATCGTACGGCGGTCACCACATGGCAAATTAGCAGAACACATTGTCCAACCCGCTGTATTATTAGGAGCATCTACGAAAGAGTACTTGACTACACGGGGATTGCTTTGAGAATAACCGTTACCTCCATAAGTAAAAGGCGTTCCATCCCGCCATTTACCAGTCAAATAGTTGTAAAACTCTACGGCAGTTCCTGGGTCAGTCATGCTTGGAAGAGGATTACAAACACCTTCATTCAAATAATATGTGAAAGCTGACATGCCTATTTCTTTACCCAATTCGTTATTAGGTCCTCTAAAATAGTCAACACCCAAAATCGGAATTTTATCGCCATAAGTATTTACGCCACCATCACAGACAACTCCCGTTGTACCATCTATGGCGTCTTGATTATACACATACATCAAATTTCGAGACGTGTCACAACCGATATAATCATCTGTATAGCAACCCAAATCAGGGTCTGTCCACATGGCGAAATAAGTAGAATCAATATCTGTACGGGCTCTATTAATGAGCTTATATCTTTGGAAAGTCATATCATTCAGCTCATCATTTGTTTTATAGGCAAATGCCTGAACCTGAACTTCCATTTGGATAGCCGTCGAGCGTTGAGATTGTGTATGAACGCCACCATTATCGTTATAAATCCAGAAAATCATCTGGTCAGGGATAGCAGTAATCGATTCACAACCTTTTACATCTATAATAGGGAAGTCCCCTTTACAAGGATTATACAATCCATCACCATCTTCATCACGAAATTTAGCTAAACCTTGTGATGTTCTTGGAAGAGCAAAACGGTGAATATCAAAAAAGTAAGGATTGCCAGTAGAAGGCCAGCCTTTTACATTTTCAGGTATAGCCCCACAATCTATTTGAGGATTTTGAGGGTCTATTGCTCTTGCAGCATTGTATAACTTTCGTAAAGAATCCACATCCGTAGCATAAACAATAAAATGTTTATCCCATTTTTCACAAGTTTCTAAATCTGTAGTGCCCGTAGCATCTCTGAGTGGTCCGGGCCAAAAGTCTGTACGAGTACCATTCCTATAAGTTTGGCAAGCGACTTTAAGGTTACCAACTGGATCTTTGCCACCCAGCCACACAGCTCCTGCGAAAATGGCAGATACAGCTTTGGCACCTGTACCTGGCTGTACTTTAGGGACGATATACTGTCCTTTATCCAAATCCCACCAGACATCACCACTTGATAATAGGGTTGCCCTCACGTTATTGACATCCATATCAAAACGCGAAGCGCCTTGAACGCAATCTGCTCTGGAACTCAGTACAGGTGCTTCACTTTTTATTCCTTTTTTAAAGCTTGTTGGGACATTAGCGAGAGTTGTACTCAAAACAGATAGTACCAACAACAAAGGCAAATAATTTTTTATAATCTGTAAACGACTCGTTATCATTATTTTAAAAAATTTTAAATTTTCTGAATTAAGTGGTAGTAGGCATTTTTTTAAAACATTTTACTCAACTACTTTTATCACATACCCCTCAGTATTTTAAGGTTTTTTCACTGAAAAAGCTTTAAAATCCGAAAGTCGCTCCTAAGAATATGCGACGAGGGAAGAAATAAAAGTTGGGATTGAGCATGCGCATCAAATATGATTGACGATAAGCATCCAAAGCATCGGGGCGAGAGGCAATGGTATTTGCCAATTCACTTTGTCCACGAGCGGAAGTCAAATAACCATCATCATTAGCCGAACCAGTAGCTGCATATACACCCGCCACATTGCGCACATCCAATACGTTTTGGACGCGTAAATACACGTTTATACTGAGGGGGTTCTTCGGATTCTTTGAAATCATGAATGTTTTATCTACCCTTGCATCAAGGTTAAATGTCCATGGCAAACGTGAACCGTTAATTTCACCTGCGATTTGAGAAGCACTAAAAGGTTGCGGTTGACGATATTGAGTATAAGGACGACCCGATACGGTTGTTACTTGAATATTAGCACCCGCATCTTTAAATATATCAGAACCAAATAAGCGAGGTCCATCATAATTACCATCATCGTAACGATAATCAAATGTAGCAGTAATACGGTGGCGTTCATCATAATCCAATGGAGAAAGTGTACGGATATTCTCTCTTCTATTCAAACCTCTTTGAGATGAAGGGTCAGAGCCTGTTCCATCCGCAAATTGCAATGTATAGTTAATTGTACTTGAAAAATGCTTGATTTGGCGCAAATCATACTGAAACGTGAAACCTTTTACGGTACCAAAATCCAGATTACCGTAACTTGTATATTCGTTAACTTTGAGTGGAACTGGTAAGTATTTGTAATAGCGCAATTGAATCATATCGCGCATTTCTTTATAATAAGCCGCTATTTTAAGACCTGAATAATCATTCAATTTTTGTTGGAAACCAACCTCATAATCAATTGTGCGCTCAGGCTTGAGGTTAGCATTGTTTTCAGGTGTACGACCATTATCATCAAAATAAAAATAATTCAGTGCTGTAACGATATTATTGGACGAAGGACGTGAAACCAATATATCATAATGAGCAAAGAAGTTTGCCACATCCGAAATCGGGAATGAGAATGCCAAACGAGGCATTAAATTGGTTTGTGGCTTATAATCCTCGAAAGATACTGAGGGGTCATAACCCAATTGTTTGATAGTGGGGAAAGTATCCGATTGGTATTTGGCAAATGACTTTGCACCTTCACCGAGTAATACAACAGGGTCAACGGGTTGCCCCGCTTTGGTATACCATTGGTCACCGCTTCTATAGCCTTTAATGTCGGATTCAGTATAATTATAAGTGGTTTTACCGAAAGTATTGGATGTCAAATACACCTTATAATCATCCGCGATATTGTCTGGCTTTTTAGTTTTTAAAACATTATTATAGTAATCTTTTGCGCTCATCACTTCATAAAGCGAATAAGGGTCCTTCATGACTTTAGTATTCGCATCAAAACGGTCAAGGCGTAAACCTACGCTGAATATGATGTCTTTATAGCGGAATTTATCCTGAATATAACCTGCCACATAAATAGGTTGAACGGGGGCTACAGGGAAAGTCCGAGCACCATCAGCCCCACGAGCTGTGAAAAAGTCATTAAAAGTTACTTTATTACCCAATTTATTGCCTAAATAATCGTAACCATAATATCCCAAAAGCCCTTGATCATTTAATTCACGAGCAGTAAACATATCAAGCGACATTTGGTCGGGTGTCAAATTACTCACATTCCCTTGACTCACATCGCTCAAACCCAATTTTTGACGATAACGCTTATAGAATTGTACATCTGTTTGGGATGCAATATCTTTATTGAGAAGAGGGGCATAGATTTTTACTTTTTCACCATTTATAGTTGTGTCCCCTAATACTCTCGTTGTATCTAAAGCAGTACCATTTAAGTTATCATTCTGGTGAATTTCTGCTAAATTCCACAATCCAAAAGGTGAAATTCTGTAAGCTCTATCAATGCGTTGCTCATAAATAGCGCCTATCTGGATATTGTGCGCATTCGCTTTTGAGCCTTTAGGTAAAAAGTCGAAATTTAGCGTTGCTACACCTGTTATTAGATTTCCTTCTCCTTTACTGAATTGGTCGAAAACTTGACCAACGTTTTGGTGAAAATTCCAAACTTGAGCAAGGTTATCTCTATTATAAGCACCATTAAAAATATTGATATTATTACCAGCAGCGTCTATATCCAATCCATTATTATAATTTGCCAACACAGGGTTTATTTCAGATCTTTTATAATTCACTAATTCTCTACGATAACCCAAGTGACGAGGCGTAATGCGTGGCACACCGCCCGAAGTATCTAATACGCCTCCAATTTCAGGTCTATATTTATAATCAAACTGACCTATATAACCATAGTCAAAAAGGCGATCATCGTGGCGAGGGTCATAGGTATTACTAAAGTTTTTCTCATAACCGAACTGCAACGTATATTGAGCATTTTCAATAGTTGTCGTCGTATTTTTTTGTTTTTTATCGCTTGTTATATTCGTACCTCCCAATTTATGGCGAAATCTTAAATTGGTTCTAAAACGGTCAACATAACTTGTAGGGTTATATTGAGAATTGAAAATTTGCCAAGTATCACCACCGCTATTGCTTGGTGTTGTTTTATCCTCAATTTTATAATAGTTGCCCGTAAAAGTAACGTCCATTGCACTATTAATCTTCGCATCTAATTTTCCCACGAAATCATATTGCTTGTACTCCTCATTGGGGCGAACTTTCAATAGATCAAAATCTTTAGCGGTGAGTAATTCAGCAGCTGCTACTTGAGTACCACCATTTAAGGTCACCAGAGGTTTTTCGATTAATTGTTGTAAAACATCCTCTTTTACTCTGTAAACTGGGATAGCAGGGGGTCTTGGGTCTTTATTTGTTCTTATTTGACCCGATAAACGGAATCCCAGAATAGATTCTTTGTATTTACCACCGTCTTTTTTACGTGTTAAAATGGGCCCGGAGACATTGGCATTTAAGAAATTATAACCAAAAGCATCTAAATATTGAGAGGTTTCAGCTTCCACTGCACCTGTGAATTTACTCGCAGGGCCCTTTGTTGTGATTGAAACGATACCGCCAGTAACGTCACCATATTTTGCTTCGATACCACCCGTTATTACTTCCAATTGTTCTATTTCATTCGGAGGTACTTGATTGGAGCCTCTCACACGGATACCATCTATATAAATATCTGTCCCTGTAGGGCGTGAGCCTTTGATAATAATAGCACCACCATCGGGGCTTACAGCTACTCCAGGGGCGGCAGTCCCCACCAAAGAGCTAATATCTTTAGTGGGTAATCGAGCAATTTGATCACTCGTCAAAGTACCACCTTGAGTTGTTTGGTCAACTTTAACGATGGGGACTTTGTACTCTTTTACTTCCACAACTCCCAGCATTTTAGGGTCAGGAGCCAAATTTGCGTTCACAACAATCACCCCAGTGGTCAATTTTACACCTTTTTGAACTTGAGGGGAATAACCAATTGACTGAAATTCTATATCATAAGTACCAGGGTCAATATTGGTAATACGATATAAACCATCAAAATCCGATTGAGCATTGGTTTTCGTAACACCATTTCTTTTCAAAATAATAATAACAGAAGGGACAGGTTCTCCTTTTTCATCCACAGTTTTACCACTGAGTGTAACTTGTGCGTAAGTAATTATTCCTGAAAAAATAAGCAAGAAGGTGAGTAAATGTTTTTTCATCATTATTCTCCAATTTAGGTTTTATTCCAAGTAACTGGTTTGGGAAATAGGGTTAAATCTATTTCTGATTTAATATAATATGTAAAATTAGGAATTCAAGCCGTTAAAACATAAAAATACAAGACTCTTTTGCCCAAATAGTCTTTATCAGGTAGTGTTAGGAGGGTATTAACACGTGAGCAGAATATAATTTTTAAAATAGATATAAATTATATTTAAAATTTTGTGCATGACTTCAGCATATAATAAAACGCTTTAAATGGTTAAAAAGCTGTTTCAGAATTTGAATTCAACACTTTTTCTATTCTTTTTAATAAAACACTCGCCAAACGCTCCTTGGATTCATGCGTCCAACCCGCCACGTGTGGCGTCACCACAACATTATCAAACGCATACAAAGCGGTGTACATATCACGCTCCACTTGACGCTCTACGTCATGGCGCAAAATGCGCTCATCAGTAAAAGTACCCGTTTTTTCATTTTCAAACACATCCAAACAAGCTCCATGTACTTTTCCGCTTTTCAAGGCAGCTATCAAATCTACAGTACTGACAACTTTACCACGCGATGTATTGAGTAAAATGATACTTTTTTTACAATTATTAAAAAATTCGGCATTTGCCATATATTTAACTTCATCAGTCAAAGGCAAATGAAAACTAATAATATCACATTCACGCATTATTTCAGAAAAGCCCACTTCTTCAATAGTAGAAAAATTCCAGTTTTCATCCGTCAAATCAGCATTTTTCATATTAAAACACCCCTCCCTGTCGGACGATAAGGCTGGCTCAGTATTTGACCATATTTGGCTATATCCTTTCGGTAAATACTTATCATACGTCAATATACGTAATCCTAAGCTCAATAGTTTACTTGCAAAAGCACTTCCTGTATGCCCAAAGCCCACAATACCAATCGTTTTACCCATCAATTCAAAACCCCTATTCTTTTCACGGTGCCACGTAAAGCTCTTAACTTCGGCATTACTGCGTATTAAATTATTTGCCAAAGCCAAAAGCATCCCCAATGCATGTTCCGCCACCGCATTCCGATTACCTTCAGGCGAACTTAGCACCGCTACACCCTTTTCAGCAGCATATACTTTGTCCACAATCTCCATACCACTGCCTACTCGCCCCACAAATCGCAAGCGAGTACCCGCGTCCAGCATCGCCTTATCCACGAATATTTTTGAATTGATAATTAGCCCATCATAATCTCCAATAACTGCGTGTGCTTCTTCATTCGTAATATTAGGCTGATAAAAACAGACGAAACCCAATTTCTCTAAACCTACCATCAATAAAGGATGTACATCATCCGTAACCAATACTTTTTTCATAACTAAAATTTAACTCATGTCACCGCTTCAAGCGGTGGCATGGATAATAGAATATAAGTACCCATGTCACCGCTTCAAGCGGTGACATGGGTTAAAATAAACTAATATACCCAAAATGGGTTTTTGTATTTCTTAAATCAATTGGGTTGCCTTGTTCCCTCCCAGCTGCGAGGGTAAAACCAAATAAACCGACCTTTGTTTCAAAAGTAATACCCATACCGAAGCCCATAGGCGTATCCGTTCGATTGGTTGCGCGGGTCACGTCTTGAATCCAACCCACGTCGCCAAAGGCGTAAAGGTACGAATTTTGACCTATTAAAAGGCGATATTCAAGCGTTCCGATAGCATATCGAGTTGCAAAAATGGACTCCTCATTGAACCCCCTCAGTATCCGATTGCCTCCAATGCGATATTGCTCATTTTGAGCAATCGGTGAAGATGTCAAAATAGCACCACCTTGAATACCCAATTTCAATGCACTTTTTTTAAAAAGGGGAATAAAAAAGTTAGTTTTAGCATCCAACTTGTATTGAAAACTCTTCAATGCTACCGTGTCATACAAGCGATTAAAATTAAAACTCGTATCGCTCATATCTTTTAAATTTAAAATATCACTGTTTTTGCGGACTTGCCTTACACCTGCACTACCCCTCAGTATGAGAGCCAAACCACGCCTCGGATTGAAGCGATAATCCAATTTTTGTTTTGAAAACTCCAAGCCATAGGTATTGGTAGAGACATCCAAAGTGGCGGGCAGTTGCTTCGATGAAATAACTTGCAAGGAATTGATTATCAAGTTATTAGCCTTATATTGATTCCAAAATAATTTTAAATAATCATTGCCTCCCAAGAGATACTGCGCACCCATATTAAGATACGTTTCAATATATGTGGAATCTCTTTTGTACAAATCAAAAGCGCCATCAAAACCAAAAGGCGTATTCAATATATATGGATAAGTCAATTTTACATTCAAACGTGGGCTTTGAGGTCTCAAATTTTCAAAATTAGCCATTATTCGCTCGCCAACGCCCAAGAGATTATGAAAGTCCACATTGCCATTAAAAGTAACCGTAAATTTTTGAGCGCCATTCGAAGCTGTATTGGGTTGAACCCCAACTAAAAAATCCCAACGAGAAGCCTTTCTTTCATCTAAAAGGAGCTTAATAATCACCGTTTTATCCTCTTTAAAAAGGATGGTAGCACTTTTTCTTTCTTTTAAAAAAGGCAATTCAGCCAAACGCTGACTCATTTTCAAAATCTTTGAACGGCTAAAAATGCTACCTTTTGATATATCCAAATACTGCTGCAAAAACCTTGATGAAATATGAGCGAACCCCTCAGTCTGAATCGTATCAAATTTAAAAACCTCACCCGTTTTCATCATCAAAACTGCCCCGATTTCACCATCTTTCACAGCTATACTATCCAACCAAACTTGTGCAAACGGGTAGCCATTATCCTCGGTGTAGTTTAGTAGTTTAGATTCAATATCAGCAATTTCTGAATATATAAATCGCTTATTTTCAAATATTTTTTCCCGATAGCCCACTTGCGAAAGGAAATCTTCTTGCACATTTCCATTGCGCAAATAAGCCCATTCATAGCGATTGCCAATGTGCAATTTTGCATAAAATGTGCTATCTTTTTTTTCAATAAAATCGAAGGAAGACTCGAGAAACGACTGTTTATGCAGATTAAAAATCACCCCCCTCAGTATAGACACTGCGGTAGCCGAATCAGCTACTTTCGAGGGCATATCTTTGAAGTTTTTAATAAAAAAAGAAGAATCTTTTTCATTTTCAAATATCACTTTCATTGAAAGTTGGGCATCACTTTCAAAGGCAGAAAATAATATGAAAATAAAAATGGCTTTTTTCATGTTGGCCACAAAGGTAAGGAAAAACTGGTATTCACAGGGTTGCACCGTGAAATATTACAGTAGCCACGGAACTTGATTCAGTGGCTACCGATCTAATTCACCTTATATTCCAACCCTTCCTTTTCAATAGCGGCAATAAAATCACCATCCACATTCACCTTTTTATCGGGTGAAAAAAGGTTGAGCGTTTGGCGGTTGGTGCTGTCAATGAAGTTCATTTTGAGCTTGTGTTTACCTTTGTGTCTTGAGCAGATGAGTTCCAATTTATTAATCATGTCATTGGAGATTTTTTCAATGGGCATCATCACCGTGATACTTTCCGTGAGCGCTTCACCAATGCTCGCTAATTGACGAACTTCCTTGATTTTGAGTTCAAAATCCTCGGTAGAATTCCATTTTGGTTTCATTTCACCTTCAATGAAAACAGATATGCCTGGCTGCAAAATTGGGCTAAAACGGGCGTAATCCTCGCTGAAAAGAGCAAATTCAATAGAACCTTTATAGTCTTGAATGGTAAAAATGCCAAATCCTGTCCCTTTTTTAGAAACACGATGATTGACAGCTGAAACGAATGCGGCTATTTTAACCCGTTGATTTTTAAATTCATCAGCTCTATCAAGTGTGACACTCGCGAAGGCCGTTTCCATTTTAAAATCGTCCAACGGGTGCCCACTGAGGTAGATGCCCACGCAATCCCGCTCATAATTCAATTTTTGAATTAAATTCCATTCACTGACCACGGGTACTGAGGGGTCTTCCATCATCACGCTATCGGCAGTATCTCCAAACAACGAATTGCTTGAATTCATAGATTGCATTTGATAGCCCGCACCATATTTTAATAAATGCTCAATAAAACTTTCGTACTTATCGGAAGGGGCGAAATAAGTGGCACGAGCCAATCCAAAACCATCAAATGCACCTGCTTGTGCCAATGATTCAAGAACTTTTTTATTGACGGTTCGCAAGTTTAAACGGCGAATAAAATCAAAAACGTCTTTGAATGGCCCATTGGCTTTGCGCTCGCTTGTCAATGATTCAACAGCGGCTTCGCCTACACCTTTGATAGCTGAAAGGGCAAAACGAATTTCACCCTTATTATTAACGGAGAATAAAACATCACTTTCGTTCACATCTGGACCTTTTACAGGAATGCCCATATTGCGACATTCTTCCATAAAAAAGGTGATTTTATCAATATTTGACTGATTGTTTGATAAAACCGCTGCCATGTATTCGGCAGGATAATGCGCTTTCAAATAAGCTGTTTGATACGCCACAAATGCGTAGCAAGTGGAGTGGGATTTATTGAAGGCATAAGATGCAAAGGCTTCCCAGTCCGTCCAAACTTTTTCACAAGTTTCGAGGGCGTGACCATTTATTTCGCAACCCGCCATGAATTGCGCCTTCATTTTATTCAAAACAGCAATCTGCTTTTTACCCATCGCTTTTCGCAAAACATCGGCATCTCCTTTTGAGAAATTTGCCAATTTTTGCGATAAAAGCATGATTTGTTCTTGATAAACGCAAATTCCGTAGGTATCGCCTAAGTATTCCTCCATGGCATCCAAGTCGTACACGACTTTTTCACGACCCCATTTACGGTTAATGAAATTTGGAATATAAGCCAAAGGTCCAGGGCGATAAAGGGCATTCATCGCAATCAAATCATCAAATTTATCGGGTTTGAGTTCGCGCAAATACTTCTGCATACCCGCACTTTCAAACTGGAATGTAGCATTTGTTTCACCGCGTTGGTAAAGTTCGTAGGTTTTTTTATCATCTAATGGGATATAGTCAATGGCAATATCCACATTATGGTGTTGCTTTATTAATCGCAAGGCATCACGAATAATTGTGAGGGTTTTTAATCCCAAAAAATCCATTTTAATAACGCCCGCATCTTCAATCACCGTACCCTCGTATTGCGTTACCAAAAGATCAGAATCTTTCGCTGTTGCCACAGGGATAATTTCAGTCAAATCCATTGGTGCAATGATGATGCCCGCCGCATGAATACCCGTACCTCGCACCGAACCTTCCAAAATGAGAGCTTCTTTTAAAACGGCTGCTCGCATATCCGTACCGTTCAGAATTTCACGCAATTGCTTGGCATTATCAATATCTTCGGACATCAATCCTTCTTTATCTGCCAGAGAGCCTTCGCCAGTGAGCGGTGCTTTTAAAAGGCGATTCAGTTTTATACCAGGCTTATCGGAAACCAATTTTACCATGGCATTGGCATCGGGTAAAGGCAAATCAAGCACACGGGCGACGTCTTTGATACTCATTTTAGCCGCCATTGTGCCATAAGTGACGATTTGGGCTACTTGTTGCTTGCCATATTTTTGAACCACGTAATCAATGACTTTTTGACGACCTTCATCATCAAAATCCGTATCAATATCGGGCATGGATTTACGGTCAGGATTCAAAAATCTCTCGAAAAGTAGGTTGTATTTAATGGGGTCAATATTCGTAATGCCGATACAATAAGCCACCGCCGAACCCGCCGCCGAACCACGACCGGGACCAATCAAAACCCCTAAATCGCGTCCTGCTTTAATGAAATCCGCTACAATCAAGAAATAACCAGCAAAACCCATTGTTTTGATGGTGAAAAGTTCAAAATTCAAACGTTCTTCTACATCGGGCGTGAGGTCTTTATAACGTTCTTTTGCACCCATGTAAGTAATATGATGCAAATATTCATCTTGATTGTGAAACTCTTGTGGAATAACGAAATTGGGCAACATAATGTCCTGTTTGAGCTTCAAATGCTCAACTTTATCCACAATTTCGTTGGTATTATCCAACGCTTCGGGCAAGTCATGGAACACCCGCGACATTTCAGAAGTCGTTTTAAAGAAAAATTCATCATTTGGGAAAGCAAAACGAGCGTTCTTTTTATTCGCATCATCGTCCATGCTCACATCGTCCATTTTGGGCGTTGCTTGCTTTTCACCTGTATTGATACACAATAAAATATCGTGTGCATTCGCATCTTCACGGTCAACGTAGTGGGAGTCATTGGAAGCAATCATTTTTACGTTATAATCCTTCGCAAAGCGCAGAAGTACTTCGTTTACAACCATTTGCTCCTTCAAATTATGGCGTTGCAACTCTACGTAATAGTCTTCGCCGAATATATCCAACCACCATTCAAATTCCTTACGCGCAGCATCTTCACCTTTTCTTAAAATCGTTTGGGGAACGCTCGCACCCAAGCAACACGTTGTGGCAATTAATCCTTTATGATACTGTAAAACCAACTCTTTATCAATGCGGGGGTATTTGGAATACATGCCCTCAATGTAACCCAAAGAGCACATTTTAGTCAAATTGCGATAACCTTCAGCATTTTTAGCTAAAAAAAGCTGATGATAACGTTTATCTTTTTTCTCCTTTGTAAAGGTTTTTTCAAAGCGATTTTCAACTAAATAAAACTCACAACCCACAATTGGCTTCACGCCCTCGTGCTTACCCGCTTCAGCCACAAATTGAAATACGCCAAACATATTACCGTGGTCGGTAATGGCAATGGCGGGCATACCATCCTTTTGGGCTTTTTTATACATCGAAGATATATTAGCCGCGCCATCGAGTAGCGAATACTGAGTATGACAATGCAAATGCGAAAACTTCATTTCAATTGAGTTTTATATATGTTACTTTGAGTTTTTAAGGGAATTACTAAAAAACTTCAAGTGCTGAAATAAATTCTAAAAGAGACTATGCTGTGGAGAGTTTCGGTACTGCGAAGATACAAAAATGCTCGGATACTGAGGGGGTAAAGTTTTCAACAAAAAGTTAATATTGAAATTAAAATTGCCCTTTCCAATTTTAGACCCGATTTTTGCAAGGTATTATAAAACTGATTTCTAAAACTTTAAAATGCTATTTTATGCGCTATTTACTTACTTGCTGCCTTTTATTGGCTTCTCTTTCCTTTTTATCTGCCCAAGGTTGGATAAAAAAATATCCTGAGGATACTTCCAAAGTCCAAGATTTAATAAAAATTTCTGATGGGAACTATCTTATGGTACTCAATCAAGAAGTTTATTTAAATAGAATATCTCTATTGAAACTGGATAGTAAAGGTCAGGTGAGCAAAAGAGCATTTTTGCCACTCGCCAAACCCGTTATTTCCGTCGGTTTGCCGACTTATCGGTCAACTACTAAATTAATGAATTGCCCAGATGGTGATGTTTTGGTTGTGATTCAGACTACGGCTGGTTCTATTTTATATAAAATCGGCATTGATTTGAATGTAAAATGGACAAAAGACTGGGTTTACTCTGAGCCTATTACAAAGGTGAAAGGCAATGAAATTGTATTTGTGGGCACTGTTTTTGGGCAAACCAATTCGATTATGACTACATTAGGCTTAGATGGAACAGTAAAATCAGAGCTGACACTAACGGCTCCTACCATAAAAGATTTCCAGATTGTGGATGATGGTTTTTTAGTTTTAAACCAAAATATAGCCCTGCATAAATTGGATTTGACGGGAAAGATAGTCAACACTAAAATTCTTCCTCCCTATGATATTCATAGTAATCATAGCTTCATAAAAACAGATGACGGTAATTATGTTATAGCGATAGATTCAGTTAAGCTTTTCTTTAAGGTAAATAAAAATGCTAATACAATTTGGGAAAAGGTCAATGTTTTCAATACACCTTTTATTGTACCCAATACTGTGGGGGGCTTTATTGCAATAACTCAATCCTATAATAGATTTAATCCAAGAGTAAATACCAATCCTATTTTTCAAAAATATGATTCAAAAGGAGATAGTATAGTTTCGAGAGTTTTAGTTGATGAAGTCGCTAATAAATTGATAAAAGGAGTTGCGTCAGTAGGGGCGGGTAATTTTATTTATTACGGAGAATCAATTGGTACAAGAGAATATTGGGGTGGAAATCAAGCATTTTCGGTTAAAGTAGATTCTTTGGGTAATCCTTATCCGAAAGCTATTGCGGGTTTTATTAAATTAGACGAAGATAAAAACTGTACAAATATACCCAGCGAGAAGGCAATTTCTAATATTGTTGTACATGCTACAAGCTCGACGGGAGAAATTTACAGAGGAATAACCGATAAAAACGGGTTTTTCAATATTGGCTTATTTAATGGCTCATACACAGTTGCGCCCATTGTCACCTCATTGAGTAGATATTTATCATTATGCACCCCCTCAGTATCAGCCAATATTGTGGATGGAAAACAGCCCGATACAATTCAATTTCCTATAAAACCGCTCATCAGTGCCCCATTAATGCAAGTGGATATTACCACGCCTTTCCTGCGCCGCTGTTTCAGTAATACTTATTATGTCCAATATTGTAATAAAGGAACAACGCAGGCGAAGGATGCTTTTGTAGATATAACTTTAGATTCGCTCATAGAATATCAGTCGGCGACATTGCCTCTAAAAAGCAGAATTGGCAATATCTATCGTTTTAATTTAGGGAACGTTGAAATCAATGATTGTAATAAATTTGAAATCACGGCTAGGGTACGTTGTGGAGATTCTACGCGCTTGGGTCAAACCCTTTGCGTAAAAGCTAAAATTTATCCTGATACAACGGGCGCACCAACTACCAATTGGTCGGGCGCCAATATCACTATTAAGGGTGGTTGCGTAGGGGATTCTGCGGTTTTTATCATTAAAAATGAAGGAACAGCGGCTTCAAAACCCTTAAAAGCAAAGACTTACCAAAACGAAGATGTTTTTGAGAGCTTCAATCTACAATTGCCAGCACAAGGCATAATGACTAAAAAGTACAAATCAAATAATAAAACATGGCGCATTACATCGGAGCAAGAGCCGAATCATCCAAATTCTACGCGCCCGACGAAATTCGTAGAGCCGTGCAGCAATGAGCCCATTCTCACGCTTCAATCTCCCGCTTTAGCCTTTTCATCCGATGATTTTGCGCTTAGCGTTGATGAAGACTGTCAACAAATAAGAGGTGCCTATGATCCTAATGATAAAACGGGTTATCCATTGGGTAAAAAAGGCGTTGGTCAAATTCCTGAAAATCAAGACATTGAGTATATCATTCGTTTCCAAAATACTGGAACAGATACGGCTTTTACAGTAGTGGTTAAAGATACTTTACCCACCGTTTTAGATGCTTCAAGTATTCAATGGGGTGCAAGCAGTCACCCTTATACACCTTCATTTGAAGGTAAAAATGTGGCGGTTTTCACTTTTAATAACATTCTTTTAGTGGATTCATTTACGAATGAACCCAAATCCAATGGTTTCGTCCGTTTTAGAATAAAACAGAACCTTAATCTCGCCAAAGGAACTAAAATCCAAAATTCAGCGGGCATTTATTTTGATTTTAATCCACCCATTATCACGAATAAAACCTTGCACACCATCGGTGTAGATGAGTTTACATCGCCCATTAGTGAAATTTTCTCACAGGATTTAGTAAATGTAAAAGTATCCCCTAATCCATTCACTGATAAAACCCATTTTACGCTTGAAAAGCCACAGATTTCAACGGGTGAAATAGAGATTTTTGATTTAAATGGTAGGTCGTTACAAAGGGAATTCATTAAAAATCAAGAGTTTGATTTCAATAAAAAAAACCTTAAATCAGGTATTTATATTTTTAAAATCACTGAAAACGGGTTAATAATCGGGCAAGGCAAAATAGCCGTTCAATAAAAATGCAAAAAGCCGACTCTTACTGAGGGGTCGGCTTTTTTTATATTCAATCGAATATGAATTTCAATCTTTTCTAAAAATATCTTTTGCAGTAATTTCAAAATCAACCACGGCGGGCGCACCACTACATATTTTTTCACCTCGGCAAATTTGCACTTCATCCGCTGCTGTGTAGACATAAACGGTTTCATTTTCTGGGAATATATGCCAAACTACGTTTACTCCTGAAGAAAAATATTCATCTAAACGAAATACTGTCCTTGAAAAAGTATCGTCATTCTTAATTATTTCAGCAATCCATTCAAGCTTATTACTTGTGGTATTTTTTATAATTTCATTATAGCGTTCAACAAAGGCTGTCAAAGCTGTATTATGAGATGACATGTTCGAAATAACCATTCTTTCAATTTTTACAAATTTAATATTTTAATTGGAAAAGTAAAAATGGAATTGCTGAATAAGCAGAAGATACTGAGAGGGTAACGTTTTAAAACAAAAAAGGGCAAAGTCACTAACAGTGTCTTTACCCCTCAACTTTATGCCATGAAAAAGCTTTGCAATGGCAAATTTAAGAGTTTGTTGGCTTATATGTTAAACTAAAGTTGGTTTTTTTATAAAAAAGTGCTTCTTTTATTGATAACAATATATTTTTATAGCCTCATATTTTAAAAACAAAAAAGGCTATCCAAAACCAAAACGGTTGGATAGCCTTTTTATCTCAATTCAGAAATAAGTCAATGATTATTTCACACCTTGAACCAAAAGAGATACTTCATTATTCAAAACCTCAATGAAACCTTTTTCGATTGTGAGTTTCATTTTCTCTCCACCTTCTTTTATAAGCGTGATGTCACCTTTTGTCAAGGCAGAAACAATAGCTGCGTGGTTTTTCAATACTTGAAATTGACCACCAGCACCCGGTACTTTCACTGAAGTAATTGCACCTTTGAATATTTCTTTATCAGGAGTTAGAACTGTTATATTCATCTCTTTTAAGTTTTGAGTTTTGGGTTTTGAGTTTTGAGTCATAGGTATTCAACCCAAAACCCAAAACTCAAACCTCAAAACTATATTTAAGCTGCTGCGTCAGCAAGCAATTTTTTACCTTTAGCAATAGCATCATCAATAGAACCAACAAGGTTGAAGGCAGCTTCTGGATACGCATCCACTTCACCATCCATAATCATGTTGAATCCACGGATTGTTTCTTCGATAGGCACTAATACACCTTTCAAACCTGTAAACTGCTCCGCAACGTGGAACGGTTGAGATAAGAAACGTTGTACACGACGCGCACGAGAAACTGTCAATTTATCTTCTTCTGATAATTCTTCCAAACCTAAGATTGCGATGATATCTTGTAATTCATTATAACGTTGCAATGTTCTTTTCACACGTTGAGCACATTCGTAATGCGCTTCACCGATGATTTTAGGGTCAAGGATACGAGAAGTAGAGTCAAGAGGATCCACGGCAGGATAGATACCTAAAGATGCAATTTTACGATTCAATACCGTTGTTGCGTCTAAGTGGGCAAATGTCGTTGCAGGATCTGGGTCAGTCAAGTCATCCGCAGGTACATATACCGCTTGTACTGACGTGATAGAGCCACGCTTGGTAGAAGTAATACGCTCTTGCATCAAACCCATTTCAGATGCTAAAGTCGGTTGGTAACCTACCGCTGATGGCATACGACCTAATAAAGCCGACACCTCAGAACCTGCTTGAGTAAAACGGAAGATATTGTCAATGAAGAACAAAATGTCACGACCACCATTAGGGTCATTCATATCGCCATCACGGAAAAACTCTGCCATTGTCAAACCAGATAATGCCACACGAGCACGGGCTCCAGGAGGCTCATTCATCTGACCGAATACGAGTGTTGCTTGAGATTGTGCCAAAGCTTTTTTATCCACTTTAGATAAATCCCAGCCACCTTCTTCCATAGAATGCTTGAATTCTTCACCGTATTTGATTACGTTTGATTCAATCATCTCACGAAGTAAGTCATTTCCTTCACGAGTACGCTCACCCACACCTGCGAATACCGACATACCATCGTAACCCTTAGCAATGTTGTTGATAAGCTCCATGATAAGAACCGTTTTACCAACACCCGCACCACCAAAGAGACCAATTTTACCACCTTTTGAGTAAGGCTCGATTAAGTCAATAACTTTGATACCTGTGAAAAGAACTTCCGTTTCAGTAGAAAGTTGCTCATAAGCAGGTGGTTTGCGATGGATAGAGTAAGCTGAGTTACCTTTTTCAACCTTACCGATACCGTCAATAGCTTCGCCAATGACATTAAAAAGACGACCACGGATTTGCTCGCCAGTAGGCATCGATATTTGAGTGCCTAAGTCAACAACTTCCATGCCGCGAGTCAAACCATCCGTAGCGTCCATCGAAATGGTACGAACTGAGTTTTCTCCCAAGTGGCGTTGAACTTCAAGAATCAATTCGTCACCGTTTGGTCTTTTAATGGATAAAGCGTTCAGAATTTCGGGTAATTTTGAACCTTCGCCCGCAAAGCTTACGTCCACAACCGCACCGATGATTTGTTTAATACGACCGATATTTGCCATTTTATATAAACGTATTTAAATTTCTATATGTATTTTAAAAAACGGTGCAAAGTTAGGAGTTTTCCACATTATACCAAAGGATTTTGCATTTTTTACGTGTAAAATTGATGTTTTTCTTACCCCCTCAGTATATTTTGTTTTTTTACTTAAAATGTTTTATAAAATACTGTCAGAATATCGGAATGCCAAAAAATATATGTCCCTTTTGGGGCTTTGAATAGCCAGTAGCGAATTATTCGCTCAATTTTTTGAAAGATTATTTTGCTGTTTTCTTCTTTTTCCCGTTTTATAAAAATTAAAAATAGTCACATCTACCATCAAACCGAGCGTGATGCGTTCGAAATTTCGATTTTCAGTTTTAGTTGCAGTTACTGCTACTTGCCTTAACCGGGGTGAAATTTGGTAGCCTGCCGAAAGTGTAATAGGTAAATTAGAGATACCATACATCAAATGAAGCCCCGGTGATAGGACTTGTGCCCATTCCACATCATTAGGTAGCCCCTCGGCTACATCGTTAGACCACCGATAGCTCAAAACGGCGCCGATATCAATGGCTGAAACGAAAATTGACACATTTTGATCACTTTTTTTACCATAACTGCCCCAATTAAATGAAATGCCGATGGGTGCTGTTACGCCCGAAACAAACCCCCAACGCTTGAGCCCTGTAACTTGGCCACCACCCAATGGGTCTTCAACAGCAACAAATAAGCCTGGGTAAGCATTGAGCGAAACCGAGAATTTTGCTTTCCTTTTTAATGAATAAGAACCAACAGGGGCAGCATAACGGTCTAAAATACTCGCTACTTCTTCGCTGTTGTAAGCGGTGAGAATATCCGTCATGAAATTGCCGTAAAAAAAGAAATTTTTAAGCAATTCGTTCTGAAAAAGCCCCCTACTTTTCAAACTTGGAATATCCGATAGGCCCCTCAGTATTTGGAAGGTATTGAGCACTGCGCCCGCGTAATTGCGTTTTTGCAATGCCGCTGTTGCTTTTAAAGTGGCTTCAGCAATGGGTTTGTAAGTGAGCCAATAGTTGTTTTTATAGCTTTCTTGCGCTTTTTTATCGAGCATTGAAAAGTATATCAAATGGCTTTTATCTATCAATTGCATAACATTCCACGTCAATTGCAACGCAAGACTATCCCTGTTTTGGCGGTTGGCTTCATCTTTTAAATTAGACGAAAGAATCTCGAAAGCATTGAGATTGGCTAAATAATCACTGATATTTTCACCCAATATATGCATTTTTGTTCTCACCTCAGCCAAAGGTTTAGTAGAGATTTCGGTAAATAAACTGTCTTTAAAATTTCGGTAAATCAACGCCATAAAAAGGGAATCTCCACCCTTTTTTCGCAAACTACTCCACGATGAATTATCTATAAAAGTTATTTTAGAGTCATCATCATTTGAGCGCACGTTCATTTCATCTTGCTCCGTTGCTCTAAGATTGTCATTCAAAACAACCATCATCTGGATGATGCGATCTAATTCTGTTCTATCTTTAAAATATTTGGATTGTACATCTTGTAAGGCGAATGCGGGATGACTGCCCAATTGAAAGTGCTTTATAGTATTAAAAGGCAAAGCAAAATACTTAAAATTAGCATTGTGGCGCACTTCCTCAAACTCTGCATCGTACAAAAGAGCCGCTTCAATATTCTCTGGCAATTGCTCAATATCGGCTTGAAATGCATTGAGTGCCACATTATTGAGTGAAGGCATTTGATTATCCAATTCAGCAATACTTTGAAAAGTTCTGAAAGTAGAAGGCAATAGCCGAGCAAACAGCGGATCATTGTCCAATTTCTGTTTAAATTGATTTAAAAAAGCGATTTTAAGCTCTTCTCGCACTCTTTTTTTAATAAAAAGAGCCGTTCCATCTATAATCTGCGACGCTGAAAGCAAAGAGGATGAAGGTATTTCAGTAAGTGAAGCACCCGAAATATTGCGTAATTGCCCCATGCTCCGATCGGAATAAACGCTTGGAACCATACGCTCTATATTATGCCCCGCTAATTTTTGTAATTTAGTGAGTACCTTGGTAACATCTTTGAGCGATTTATTGGCTAACTCGAATTGAGGCACAGCAATAGAGTCCGAGTAAGGATTACTGATAAACTTTGCCAAACGATTGACTTCCAATACGGTAGCTTTTTCAGTAGATGAAAGAGAATCACTGAATCTGCGCATGTAAAGCCTCACACTATCGTTGAATCTTAAAATATCTACGCGAGATTCGACGAGAAATTGTGCATCGTGAAAAGCATTTTGGGCGGAGATAGTTATATTACTTATTAAAAATGTGAATAGAAGGGTTGTAGTGAATGTCTTCATTAGATAAATTTTATATATATTCGTTTTCCTACTTATGACAAAGTTAATATTTTTATTTAATTATTTTAAGGCTTTAGTTTGGTAGATAGCTTGGCATTTTTAATAAAAATGATGAATTTCGCAGTCGTTTTATACTCAACGCACGATAAAAAAGAAAGACGAGATATGGAGTTAAAAATTGGATTTAAAACAATGAATGTACATAAAGTATTTATAATCAATTGCTTATTTTTTATTTTTATTCATAAAATAGCGGCTGCGGATGCCCAACAGGTTTTTAAAGAAGCCAATGCCGCTTACGCTGCTGCTAATTATAGCTTAGCGGTTGAAAAATACGAGGCTATTTTAAATGAAAAAGTATTTTCGAAAGAGCTGTATTATAATCTTGCCAACTCATATTATCGCTTGAATAAAACGGGCAAAGCAGTTCTCAATTATGAAAGGGCGCTGCGTTTAGCGCCTGCGGATGGCGATATTAAAAACAACCTTTCCATCGCTAAAACACGCATTGTTGAAGATATAGAGCCTATTTCAAACGTTTTTATCGTTCGGTGGTGGCGCATACTGAGGGGGGGCATGTCAGCAGATGGTTGGTCTGTTTTTGGGATATTATTTTTATGGGTAGGCATTGCGGGCATTGCGCTTTGGCTTTTATCAAGTGAAAGGCTGATGAAAAAGCAGGGTTTTCTCACGGGAGTAATTTTGATACCCCTCAGTATTTTACCCTTTTTATTGGCTCGTGATGCTCAATTGGAATCCAATATTGACTATATGGCTGTCATCACATCCCCCGAATCGCCTTTCAGAACATCGCCCGACGCCAATGCTGCACCCGTGGCAGTGTTGCACGAGGGCATAAAAATCCAAATTTTAGATAAAATTGCTCAATTAATAAAAGTCCGTTTGCCCAATGGCGAAGAAGGATGGGTAGAAGAAGGGGCTATTGAGAGGATTTGATTTAAGATTTAAGATTTAAGATTTAAGATTTAAGATTTAAGATTTAAGATTTAAGATTTAAGATTTAAGATTTAAGATTTTCGGCTCAATGATTCTTTAATTTTCTTTCTTACATCTTAAATCTGTACCCTTATCTAAAACAAAAAACCCTGCTTCAAAAGAGAGCAGGGTTTTCGTATATAAAAATAAAGCTATGAAAACGTAGTTTCATTCAATTATTCTTTGCCACCGTTGAGTTGATCTTGCAACATTTTTAACTCATCCCAATTGCCAGCAGCAGCCAAAGCAGCTTGCTTTGCCCATGTAGCTGGGTTGTGGATAGAGTAACGAGGACCCGCAGCAGTTAAAAGGCCTTTTACAACCTCTGCATCGCTTTCTGCTAATTGAGCGAAAGTAGTGATACCGCCTTCATGAAGGATTTGTTCGATTTTTGGACCAATGCCTTCGATTTTTTTCAAATCGTCGCCTTTGCTTGCCTTTTTAGGAGCCTCAGCTACTGCTGCTGGTGCCACTGGAGCTGCTGCTGCAATTGGAGCCGCTTTAGGTGTTGAAGCTACGGTAGTTCTATCAGATGGTTTGATGAAAACTACACGCTTGTCATCTTTGCTGCGCTTATAAGTAACGATACCCGCTACTGATGCGTGTAAAGTGAAGTCTCTACCCATATAAACATTCTCGCCTGCGTGGAATTTTGTTCCACGCTGACGCACTAATATATTTCCTGGACTGGCAAATTGACCGCCATACATTTTTACGCCTAAGTATTTCGCTTTACTGTCGCGACCGTTATCGGTACTACCGGCGCCTTTCTTATGTGCCATTTTTAAATTCTTTTAATTTTTTTTGAAAAACAGATTTTTGAAGAAAAATTCTCGAGTTGAAAAGCTTTCTTATCCGTTGATTGAATCAATGGTAATGCTTGTCAAGTAATCGCGGTGACCGTTTTTAACACGGTAACCTTTACGGCGTTTCTTTTTGAAAACGATAACTTTGTCACCTTTAAGGTGTTCATTGACAGTAGCGTTTACGCTTGCACCACCAACAGTCGGCGTGCCTACAGATACAGTGCCGTTGTTATCAACCAATAAAACTTGGTCGAAAGTTACGCTGCTGCCTGCTTCGGCTTCTAACCGGTGTACGAATAGGTTTTGACCTTTCGTCACTTTCACTTGCTGACCGGCTATTTCTACGATTGCATACATGATTTAAAGAACTTTTAATTATAAAAAAAATAGATTTTTTGCAAAAATGCTCGCAAAGGTACATTTTTCTATTAAAATATCCTATTATTATCAAAAAAACTTCTTCATTATTCGCTTGATTCTTTCATTTTTATTGTATTTTTTTGAAACAAAAGGGATACCCCCTCAGTATAATGAAGATATTTAGCAGAAATAGGGCGAAAAAAAAATCGTTGAAAAATATTTTTTTTCAACATAATTTAAAAAATCCTCCTATATTTGCAGCCGAATTCAGCGAAAAGGTCACATGGCCGAGCGGTTAGGCTCAGCTCTGCAAAAGCTGCTACGGCGGTTCGAATCCGTCTGTGACCTCTTTCATTAAGTGCAATTAGTTGATTATCAATTAGTTGCACTTTCTTTTTTAAAGCAAGTCTATCTAATAAAAAAGTCGAAATGATGAACAATCATTCCGACTTTTTTTAAACGCCTTAGTATCGATAACCTCTGTGATACCACCTGTGTGGTCTTCTTTGAACATAAACCCTCGGTGCAGGGCTGTAATAAGGTACAGCTGGTCTGACTACTACCGTTCTCCGATATGGTTGATCATAGTAATATGGAGAGCATGATTGAAAAGACAACACCAAACCCAATCCTAAAACACATAAAAGCAACATCTTTTTCATTGTATCTAAAGTTTTAATTCATAGATTTGACTATGGATTTATCCCAAAGTTTGAATGAATAAAAGCTTTTAACCATATTTTAACATCTCTTTATCTGCGGTTACATTACCAAGGCTTCATGAATTTTCTTAGCCACTAAGGCATCATTTAAATAACCCGTTATGCCATGCCTATTATCAGTATGGTTATTAATATCTCGTTTGTTTTCAATCGTAGGGTCAATATTAAAATGCACCGCATCCAGCGGATTGAGTGCCACAAAATCCCTTTCATCAAATGCATTGAACCAACCATTTTTCACCGAAACGGGCATTTGTAGAGGCAAATCCAAGTATTTTCTGATGGAAGTCATTCCCAAAGGCGAGCCTACGGTAATGAATTTTTTAACATTAAAATGAGGGTTGTTTCTCAAAACCAAGTAACTCACTATCGTTCCCAAAGAATGACCAACGACTACGCACGGCTCGTCATCAAAACATTTGATAATGTGGCTATCAATTTGTTTGCGAATATATCTCACTGTCAGATAAAGAAAAACATCATAAGTAAATGCCTTAAGAGCTTTTTCTCCCAAGGATTGCTTCCTATCCATGAGAGCTAATATTTTTTGGACGGGTTCCCAATTTAAAAAGCCGCGTGTAGCTTCTTCTCTGTCCAAAAGTTCCGCTCTTTCATCTGGGGTCAAGTCCGTTTTATGCACCATTTCTGTTAAAAATTCTTGAAAAAACTCAATTTGCTTGTACTCAGGTAGTGCTTCTTGCGAAAATCCTCTTGTAACCTCCTCCTCAGCAGCAGGTGGATTATTGATATTATCCACTAATTTTTTCAATAATTTGCCATAATATGGGAATTCGATTTGTACATCGGTAGGGAGTGTGAGATTCGATTTTTTTAAACCTTCATTTAAGGTATCTATCCACGTTTTTTTGAGTTCGAGTTCTTCAAACTCTTCCTGGGCGCGCCCATGAATAAAAATCAGTTTCATTATTTGGTTTTTGATTTATTGGAATTTTTTAAAATTAAATATCTATTTAAGACCTTAAAATGGGTTAAATACTGAGGGGGCTACAAAATCAGTTTTACGCCATCTTTATAAATGATAAAATCGGATTCGGCGGCGCCACCCAATACGGCTTCTATCTTACCTGTTTCAAACGCATCAACAATATTATCACCTGATTCGGACAAAGTAAAATAAAAACCGACGCTAAAACTGGCTGCGTGGCTATCTTTTATCGACGTAGTGGTGCCAATCACATAAGGTACATGCTTTGCTATAACCATAGCCTGCTCCTCAGAAACACAAGCATTCAAAACGACAGTTTGTATTTTGAGTTTTTTATTAAAATATTTAAAAAGTATGTCCAAAGTAGCGGTTGGTACTATTTCATATTCTCTTTTTTCTTCATCTTGTAGCAAGATTCCCCCCGATTCGCCATTTTCATTATGCCCTGAAAAATGCAAAATATTGGGTTTTTCAATTTCGGTAAATTCTCTAAACTCAGTTTTATTGACCGCTTTTTTAACAATAAGATTGAATTTATCTTGTTTGGTTTGCAATTTTTCGGAGATGCGGGCATATTCTCTATCCAAATTCAATTTAGTCATACCTGAGGGATTAGCCGTAAGCATCAATATTTTGAGCGCACCATTTGGAATAGTAGAAGACACTCCTCCTGTTGGTGGAGGTGCAGGCTCACTTCTTTCTTCAACTTGAATGGTCGGATTAGACGAAATATCATCGATATAAGAAATAAAAGCTTGTTTGATTTTATTCATTCCCCTATCAAATTCACTTTTCTCAATTGTCTCTCCAGCATTGCTATTTTTAAAAGAAATAAAACGTGATTTTAGGAGAATAAGGTTATTTTCTAAATCGCTTTCATTATTTTCTCTTGACCAATTCAGGGTTAAGTCTATGGCATTACCGATTTTATCGTTTGCTGCAAGGTCTTTCAAATGATTTTTAAGGGGGATTGTTTTCATATCGTTTGGTTAAATTGTTATTAGATAATAATTTCCTCCAAACATAATAATTTCTTCTAATTTTTGGTTAATTATTTGTCGTATTTTTATTGAAATAGTGTTGTTATTTGGTTTGTATTTTAAAATACTACTATTTAACTGACATTTCCCACGGCTAATGATAGAATCAGCATTTAAACGTGAAAAGCGGCAGAGCCTCGCAATATTTGTAGTAATTAAGATTAAAATCAAATTTTTGAGGTGCAGCGCACCGAAATACAAAAATATATTTCGGTGCGTTGCACCTTAAATTTATAATCTTGTATTTTTTACTACAAATATTATCCCGATTCTCGGGACGCTGCTGCTTTTTACCCTCTTTTATTTAAATTGAGATAAATGTTTTTTTTAAAAATAGCTATGGGAAATGTCGGATTTAATACTATCTTTTAGATTATTCTTTAAATGGATTGTAAAACAACAAAGGTCACGTTTGAAACATGACCCTTATTCCACTAATGATTACAATCAATCTTAAAAAAGCACATATTTTAATTCAAACTAAATTTCACTGTTTTAAATTCTTCTCCATCGGATATTTTAAGTAAATAAAAACCCTGTGGCAGAGGTGGTATGCTGATATTAAAATCCGAATTGGAAGGAGTTTTACCCCTCAGTATAGAAACTATTTTACCGTCTAATTGAGCAATAGAAATATCATAATCGCTTGATTTCCAGTTTTTTATCTCCACAAAGATTGCTTCGCTGGCTTTTGCTGGATTGGGGAAAACGGTGATGGATGCATTGTCAACCCCCTCAGTATTTTTAAGCCCAGCGACAATCGCTTGCCATTTGTAGCGGACAGAAATGATTGAGTCGCTGCCATTGGTATTGATGACCACCAAAGGCTGTTTAGTGGTCATCAATACCAATGGCAGCGACTCAATTATTTCTGTCCGCTACAAATGGCAAGCGATTGTCGCTGGGCTTAAAAATACTGAGGGGGTTGACAATGCATCCATCA
>JANPHO010000622.1:0-7551 GCA_031424515.1 Saprospiraceae bacterium | reverse complement strand
AAACATTTTGTGTTATATTTGCATCATCAATCATACGAAGAACACTAAGTATTAAAAGACCATAACTGTATTAAATTTTGAGAACTTACGCCATGAAAAAGCAAATCATTATCTCGTATGTAAGGGATTATGTTAGTAGGCACTGGTTCAAATTGAGCCTATTACTGCTCATTATAATCGCTTGTTTTAGAAAAGATTTGAGCCTTAGTGTTCGCTTTAACTCTGAAAAAGAGAATAAAAAAGTTGAACTGAAAAAGGACACTAAAATTACGGCTGCTGCCACCAACGAAAAAGTAAGCAGTACCCCCCTCAGTATTATAGAGGGATTTTTGAGTAAAAATGGAAAAAATGAAGAATTTCCTGAAATTGATGACGATACTAAAATCAGTTTTTTGAAAAGATTCGCTCAAGTTGCCGTTGCTGAACAAAAGAAATATGGGATTCCTGCGAGCATTGTTTTAGCCAACGCTTTGCAGCAAAGTTTTGCGGGTAAGCGAGAATTGACATTAAAAAGCAACAACCATTTTGCGTTGCCTTGTACATTCGATTGGACTGGAGGAAATGAACAAATGGGTAGTGAATGTTATCGTAAATATGAAAATGCGTGGTTGAGCTTTAGAGACCATAGTATATTCATAACATCGGGCAAATTTTCTGAATTACGCAATTCAAAGGATTACAAAGCTTGGGCAAAAGGGCTTCAAAGCCTCGGTTATCCATCTGGAAGTGATAATTTAGCGGAGGATTTAATCAAGATTATTGAAAAATACGGTTTAAATAATTTGGATAAACTGTAAATGGCTCATTTTAATAATGCGCTAACTCATAAGATATTTGTTCTGGGAATTATAAATATGCTGTTTTTTTGATGGAGGCTACCCCTAAAGGTAGCCTTTTTTTGTTTTTTACAATAGACTAAAACACGTTAAAATCTCAATAAAAGGTCTAAATTTGTGCTTTCCAAAATTAAGAAGTTGTATCTCAATATGCAATCAATCATATCTTTTATTAAAAGAAAAATACTGCGTGACCCTCGCGAGCGGTGGAATTATCAATTTGCCACTGGTCGTTGGAATGGCTTACGCGATCCTGTGGAACAAGAGCGATTGGGAAAAACAGCCGATTTAGTTAGGGAACTTACCCCCCCTCAGTATTTACCCACCGTTTTAGAGATTGGTTGTGGCGAAGGTTTTTTTAGACATTATTTGAATTCTAAAGATTTTAAAACATTCGTTGGCACTGACCTTTCTACAGTTGCAATCGATCATGCCTGCCAACATTTTGGAGATGAAAAAACTGAGTTCATGGCGGCAGACATGCATTTATTTCTGCCAAATGAGCAATATGATTTCATTATTTTTAATGAATGCGTTTATTACACATCAGATGTAGTAGCTTTAGTAAAGCGCTATTTCCCATATTTAAAACCTGACGGGTATTTAATCATCAGTATTCATCATAATTTTAAGGCGCATCAACAACTTTGGGATAAAATACTCAGTATTACATCTAAAATAGAAGAGAAAACTGTTGCCAACAGTTATGATACATGGGATATTAAAGCATTAAAACCATTTTAAAAGATTTAAGATGAAAGACACATGATAAAAACGATTCTCGAAGTCTAATATCTTAAATCTTTCATCTAACATCTTGAATCTTAATATAAAAGCATTTCAATATGATCAATCTTATATCAGATACCATTACACAACCTACTCCTGAGATGCTTCAAGCTATGATGATAGCTGAAGTGGGCGACGATGTTTTCAGAGATGACCCAACTGTAAACTCTTTGGAAGAAAAGGCAGCCAATATGTTTGGAATGGACGCTGCATTATTCTGCCCAAGTGGTACAATGACCAATCAAATTGCCATTAAAACGCATACCCAGCCACTTGATGAGGTAATTTGTGATGAAAAAAGCCATATTTTTCAATCAGAAGTTGGGGGATACGCCTTTCACAGCGGCATTGGAGTTAATTTACTGAGGGGTGAAAACGGCATCGTGAACGTAGAGATGGTAGAAAAAGCCATTAAACCTCAATATGATTGGTTGCCCCGTTCGACGCTCGTCGTTTTAGAAAATACGTGCAATCATGGAGGCGGTTCTTTTTATAAATTAGAGCAAATAAAACCCATTGCTAAATTGTGTAAGGATAGAGGCATCAAACTGCATTTGGATGGCGCACGCCTTTTTAATGCTTTGGTGGAAACCAATGAGACACCCTTAGAATGGGGCAATACATTTGATTCAATTTCGATTTGTTTATCCAAAGGCTTAGGTGCACCGGTAGGCTCGCTTTTAATTGGAGAAAATGATTTTATTAAAAGAGCACGACGCATTAGAAAAGCTTTTGGTGGGGGCATGAGACAAGCAGGTTTTTTAGCCGCGGCTGGTATCTATGCGCTTGATAATAATGTTGACCGACTCAAACAGGATAATGATAATGCAAAAAAAATTGGTGAAATACTGAGGGGGTTACCTTACGTTGAAAATCTTAGACCAGTTATGACCAATATCGTCATTTTTGACGTAAAACCACCTTTTACTGGCGATTCCTTCTTAAATAAAATAGGAGAATATGGCATAAAAGCTGCTCTTTTTGGCCCCAATACTGTGCGCTTCGTTACACACTTGCATATCACGGATGCGATGATTCAAGAGTTAATTAACGTTTTAAAGTCGTTTGGTTAATTCAAAAAGAATAGAGGCTGTCTCAAAAGGTAAAAGTGAATTTTTCAAGTAAAATATTATTTCGTTTTGCGCTCAACTTTCCGAAAGTTTATAACTTTCGGAAAGTTATTAAACGAAGAACAAAAAAATATTTGGAAGAGATTTTTCATCGTTGCCTTTTGAGACAGCATTTATTCTAACATTTCCAAAACTTAAGAACCTTTTGAATAGTTAGGCGATTCTTTAGTAATTGTAATATTATGCGGATGACTTTCAATGATACCGGCACCAGTTATGCGAACAAAACGGGCTTTTTGCATTTCTTCAATATTAGGCGCTCCACAATATCCCATACTGGCTCTTAAACCACCAATGTATTGAACCATTACTTCGGCTAATGTCCCCTTATAAGAAATCCTTCCTTCAATACCCTCCGGAACCAGTTTTTTAACATCATCTTCAACATCTTGAAAATAACGGTCTTTTGAACCTTCTTGCATCGCTCCCAAAGAACCCATGCCTCTATAAACCTTGAATTTACGTCCTTCATATAAAATTGTCTCACCGGGGGCTTCTTCAACGCCCGCAAATAATGAGCCTGCCATAATCGTACTCGCACCAGCAGCTATCGCTTTAGCAATATCACCTGTATATCGTATACCACCATCACCTATAATCGGCACTCCCGTACCTTTTAATGCTTGAGCAGCATTATAAATTGCCGTTAATTGAGGCATACCAACACCTGCAACAATTCGGGTAGTACAAATTGAACCAGGCCCCACGCCTACTTTCACGCCATCAGCACCAGCATCAGCAAGTGCTTTGGCACCTGAACCTGTAGCCACATTACCACCTATTACTTGTAAATATGGATAGCGTTTTTTAGCTTCGCTCACTGCATTCAGTACGCCTTCTGAGTGACCATGTGCTGTATCAATGATGACCACATCTACTCCTACTGCAACAAGAGCATCCATACGGTCGTGCATATCGCGCGTAACGCCTAATGCTGCACCTACTACCAAACGACCGAGTGAATCTTTACAGGAATTAGGATAATCCTGTACTTTCATAATATCTTTATAAGTAATCAAGCCGACTAAATTACCCGCATCATCCACAACGGGTAATTTTTCAATTTTATTTTTTTGTAAAATCTCTTTGGCTTTTTCGAGATTGGTTCCGACTGGAGCTAAAACCAGATTATTCTTGGTCATCAACTCACTGACTAAACGGTTAGAATCCTTTTCAAAACGTAAATCTCGATTGGTAAGGATACCTACAAGTTTACCTTTTAAGGCGTATCTTGAACTGTCTTCTGTATCAAATTCCACTATTGGAATACCCCCAATACTGTATTTTTTCATGAGAGCTCGAGCATCTTTTACAGTTGCAGAGGGTGTAAGCGTAACTGGATCAATAATCATCCCGCTTTCCGACCGTTTAACAGAGCGCACATGATCAGCTTGAGCCTCAATACTCATGTTTTTATGGATAATACCGATACCTCCTTGTCGTGCAATGGCAATTGCTAACGCCTTTTCAGTGACGGTATCCATGGCAGCTGATACCATTGGAGCATTCAATTGAAGATTACGAGTGATATTAGTTTTGATGTCAACTTCGCGTGGAAGGACTTGCGAGAACGCAGGGACGAGTAGCACGTCGTCAAAGGTGAGGGCTTCACCTAAGAATTTATCAGATAACAAATTTACAGTTTCCATGTGCAAAGATAGTGCATTGCTCTGTGCAACCCATAAATTTTATTTGATTTTTATAAAAATAATTTTCTAAAGCTTAGAATATGCTTCAACGCGCCATAAACATTAACTTTGCTGTACCAAATTTTAATATT
Organism: Saprospiraceae bacterium; assembly: GCA_031424515.1. Lineage (GTDB taxonomy): Bacteria > Bacteroidota > Bacteroidia > Chitinophagales > Saprospiraceae > JAAFJT01. The sequence goes on along the minus strand of JANPHO010000622.1, from coordinate 3,016 downwards.
CTAACCAAAATAAAACTAAATTTTATGAATAAACAAGTTTATGAAAACAGCCTCAAGCTATGGATTGAGGATGAAAAAGCCGCCATTGATTTAATTGGCGTAATCGGAAAACTTTGGTTCGACAAATCTGTTGAACTCATCATTTTTCGCAATCAGATGGTTGACCGTAGTGCATCTGAACTTTTGCACCTCCATCATTACTCCAGAGAAGTAGTCAAGCACCCTCTCAGTATTCACGACACTTTAGCTCTTGCAAAAGCACTTCAACGCTTACAGTTAGCACCAGCGAGGATTGATATTGGTAAACTTGGCGTGCAGTGGCTGGATGAAAAGAATAATTTTATTGATGAAATGGACTTTGTTTCCAAAAAATTAAAAGATTTCATTGGCAGAGATAAAATCAATATCAAACCTAAAGATGTCATTTTATATGGTTTTGGTCGCATTGGCCGTATCGCAGCGCGTGAATTGATTACTCAAGCTGGCAAAGGTGAGCAACTGCGTTTAAGAGCTATTGTTACAAGAGATAAAAACCCTGAAGACATTGAGAAAAGAGCTGATTTATTGCGTTCAGATTCAATTCATGGTAGTTTTCCGGGAACCGTCATGTCTGATCTTGAAAATAAGTGTATTTGGGTGAATGGGCATAAAGTACACATGATTAATGCCTCCAATCCCGAAGACATTGATTATACTCAGTTTGGAATTGATGATGCTCTCGTGATTGACAATACTGGTGTTTTCAGAGATAGAGAAGGGCTTAGTCGTCATTTAAATTCTAAAGGTGTTTCAAAAGTACTGTTAACAGCACCTGGTAAAGGGGATATCCCCAATATCGTGCATGGCGTCAATAATGATAAATTTGATATTGAATCAGAAACTATTTGGTCGGCAGCAAGTTGTACTACCAATGCCATTGTGCCCGTCATTTCTGTTATCCATGAAGCATTAGGAATAGAAAAAGGGCATATTGAAACTGTTCACTCTTTCACAAATGACCAAAATCTCTTAGATAATTACCATAAAAAATTCAGGCGAGGAAGAGCGGCTTCTATGAATATGGTGATTACTGAAACGGGTGCTGAAAGTGCAATTTCAAAGGTATTGCCTGAATTAAGCGGTAAGTTCACGGGAAATGCCATCCGAGTGCCAACGCCGAATGTATCATTAGCCGTTTTAAATTTGCAATTAAATACTAAAACCACAAAAGTAGATGTCAATGAAATAATGAGACAGGCTGCACTACATGGTCACTTAGTGGAGCAAATTCAATATTCTTTTTCAAATGAATTGGTTTCAAGTGATTTAGTGGGTAATCCTACTTCATCCATATTTGATTCCCCTGCCACAATTGTTTCAAAAGACGGAAAAAGTGTGATTTTATATGTATGGTATGACAATGAATACGGCTATACCCGCCAAGTTATCCGTTTCGCAAAACAGTTGGCTGGTGTTATTCGATTGAGATATTATTAAAAATTAAAAAGGCGATATGCATTCATGATGAATCATATCGCCTTCTTTTATTGAGACTCATAATATAAAATTGAAGCCCCGATTAACTTAAAATACTGAGGGGGCTATCTTATTGTAAAACACCATTTACTTTTTGCAAATCGGCTTGTGCTTCGGTAGTTTTATTCATTTTTGTATAAACTTCCGAACGAAATTGATAAGCCAATTTATCTTCTGATTTAAAACTCAGTGCTTTTGCCAAATCAGCTAAAGCAGCATCGTTTTGCCCTAATTTATATTTATTATATCCTCTATTTCGCCATGCATCCGAATTTTCTGGTTGAAGCTTGATCACCGTGTCATAATCAGAAACGGCTTCCTTATATTTACCCAATTGATAATAAACGTTTCCTCTACCCGCAAAAGCTGGTGCATATTGCGCATTAAGGCTCATAGCTTTTTCATAATCAGCCTTTGCTTCTGCGTACTTTTTCAAGTCAATATAAGTATTTGCTCTACTAAAATAAAACAATGGTTCTTGGCCATTCAAGTTAATGGCTTGACTAAAATCCTCAATTGCTTCCAGTGGTTTCCCCATTTTACGCTTTAAAACGCCTCTATTACTGAGGGGTGTCGGGTCTAATCCCAATATTTGGCTGGCTTTGGTATAGTCTGCCAGCGCCTCATCGTATTTTTTTTCAGATTCGTACAAGGCTGCTCTACCATTCAAAGCAGGAACGGTAGTAGGATCTAATTCCAAAGATTTATTAAAATCCAGTAGTGCCTCTTGAATTTGTTTCATTTTAAAACGTGCCCATCCTCTTAATGCATGCGCATCAGCAGCTTTATCATACTTTTCAAGAGCCTTTGTTAATAAATCATTGGCTTCTTGATATTTTTGAGTAGCTTGGATATCTGCACGCGCCTCAACTTCAGCTTGAGTTAAAATATCTTTTGCTTTTTTAATATCAGTTCTCGCTTCCAAACGTTTGGCTTCATCATTCTGCTTACAACTGCTGATTAATAAAAGTGCAGTAAATAGGTATATTATTCTTTTCATTGCTTTATACGCGTTTAAAAATTCAATAGATTATAAATTTTTATATTGCAAAAAGCGTTCCGAATGAGGTTTTACAGTAATAAAAGATAAATATAATATGGAGGCTATTATCAGAGAAGTTCCTGAGAGTATATTATAGAATTGTATTTACTGAGGGGGAGTACCGAGAGATTGTAAAAAGAGAGATTGATAGGATAGGATATTTAGACATAAGAGGATAGGTAGGTATAATACAACAAAAGCCCCGAACTAATTAAAGTTCGAAGCTTAATGTTAAATTGAGTTGGCAGCGACCTACTCTCCCACATTCAGGGATGCAGTACCATCGGCGCAGGTGAGCTTAACGACTCTGTTCGGAAAGGGAAGAGGTGGAACCTCACCGCTGTAACCACCAACAGTTCTTTAAGTCATTTCTGACTAATTTCTTTTGAATATCTCTTCCGAGATATCTCTATTTCTTATTGACAGGTTGCTGAAGAAGTAATTTTTTGATCGTATCTT
>JANPHO010000621.1:0-5163 GCA_031424515.1 Saprospiraceae bacterium | reverse complement strand
TGAGATATTGAGATATTGAGATATTGAGATATTGAGATATTGAGATATTGAGATATTGAGATATTGAGATATTGAGATATTGAGATATTGAGATATTGAGATATTGAGATATTGAGATATTGAGATATTGTGTTAAAAATTAACGCATTACCCTAATATCTCAATATCATTCAATATCTCAATATCGTTTTCTTACTTAGCTTTTAATTCTTTAGCGACATATATTTTACTGCCTACATTCATATAGAATTGATTTTTCATGAAAGCAATTGTATAGTAGGTATCTGGTTGTGTCGGGAAGTCAGCGTTGTACTTCATGGGCACAGGTTTTAAGAATGAATTGTCAACTAAATCAAACGCTAAACCTCTTTGAAGCTGGTTTATAAGTTTGTTACCGACATTCTCTACATATTTTAAGCTGCCATTGCCATAAGTTCTCCAAGATAAGCCGTTATCGGATGAAGTATAGAAATCGGCTGATGCGAAGCCCGTAGAATAGAGTTTTCCATCTTTTTCAAAGAAATCGTAGGTCCAATTTTTAAAAATCTTTGTCACTTGACCTTCTGGAGTAATTCTAAAACCACCATCTTTTGTGGCTAAATAAAAATTTCCACTGAGGAAACGACAGGCTTCTATTTTACCATCAGTACTCAAAGCGGGTATTTCTATCCTTTTATTGAGGCTGATGGATTGAAAATTTTTATTATCAGGAGTCAATTTTATATCTAAAATCATCAATGTTGATTTGTAATATGGATATACTACTCCCGGTAAGATGTATTTTGTTCCATCAGCATTGTAACATCCTGGGGTTCTTCCAAAAAAGTCTATTTGAAATGATTCTTTTAGCTCTGAATCCACCAAACTCGATGTTATAATTTTCTGAGATGCTGCGTTGCGGGTCAAATGAAATTCAACCACTTGCTTGTTATCATTCCCTTGCGAGATACGCATAAAGGTATTTTCTGATACAACAGGGGAGCCGTACAATTGACGGTCGTCAGCCAAAGCTCTTTTTTCTATCACATTATCGTTGGCATCCATTCTTATGAATTGATTATCAGATAAGATGAAGAGTTCGTTGGTACTGCTGTAAATAGATTTCACTAAAGTACGTACATCTACGGCTTTGTAAGCCAGCCAATCAGTTTGTGTAGTGGTAGTTGTAGTACCTGTGTTTGTATTGTTGTTCGGTTGCGGATTGTCTTCTTTTACTAACGGTACACACGAGGATAGTAAGGTTATTAAAGACAAACTCAGTAATGTAGTCCTCATAGGATTTTGTTTTTAATTGTATGAGTTTGGATTCTAGAAGCGGTTTTATCAGCCTTTATTGCGGCTGAATAGAAGTGGTAATGTTTGTTAATTTGTTTCATGATGCCAGTGACAGTTCACCAGCTCAGAGTATGTTTTGAATTCTATTTTAGAGTAAAAAACGAAGTGTTTTTCTATCTTAGCTTTTAATTTTTTGGAGACATAGCCTTCGCTACGTTAAGAAAAAACTTAAAAACTGAGAATGGAAAAGACTCGATTTTTGCCTAAAATAGAATTCAGAACATACTCTTATGTAAATGATTTATCCTGTTTGTTTTTACACGATACAAATCTATTGCCTTTTATCGAGAATGCAATTTTTTTTACCATTTTAACACCGTTTAATAGTAAAATTGCCCTAAAAATAGTACGTTTTAAGCCGTTAAATAATGAAATTAGCTTGTCACATCGCCAACGTGGAATGGTAAAAATATAATAAAACTACTGCCTTTACCCAATTCACTTTTCACATCTATTGAGCCTTTGTGCGCTGTTACCATCGTTTTAACATAAGCTAATCCCAAACCAAAGCCTTTCACATCGTGCAAATTACCCGTGTGGACGCGATAGAATTTTTCAAATATTCGCTTTTTGGCTTCTTTAGTCATGCCGATACCATTATCGGCTACTGTTATTTCTACACCGTTAGATACGTTGCGGGTGCTGACCACTATCTCGGGTTTTTCAGGTGAATATTTATTGGCATTGTCCAGTAGGTTGTTGATAATATTGGAAATATGGTTTGAATCACCTTCAATGACGGGTCTTTCGGCACTCAAATTAGAGGACACGCGGCCATCTTTTTTCTCTACTTGTAAGCTAATGTTGCCAATAGCTTGATGAATCACCTCGTGCAAATCAATGGATGAAAAATTCAACTTCATGGTATCTCGCTCTATGAGCGCCATTTGAAGCACTTTTTCAACTTGCCCGTTCATCCGTTTATTTTCCTGTTTGATGATATCCGCAAATCGTCTGACTTTGTCGGGATTGCTGATAATGGTGGCATTTGTGATAGAATCCGCGGCTAAAGAAATAGTGGCGATGGGCGTTTTGAACTCATGCGTCATGTTATTGATAAAATCCGTTTTCATTTCAGATAGTTTTTTCTGACGGAAAATAACGGTGATGGTGTAAGCAAAACAGCCTAAAATAACGGCAACAAACAGGAGAGAGAGCAATAAAATATTCCAAAGCCCCTCCCAAATATACCGTTCTTTACCGGGGAAAACAATCGCCAGTTTGCCCGGTGAATAAATATCAGTTGAAAATAAATTGACTTGATATTTTGAATTTTTTAAACTACTAAATGCTATTTGGTTTTCTTCTGGAATGAGAAAATGATTGTTGTAGGCAATAAAACCATTAGAAGTATTTGAAAATATGCCATAACTATAGAAAATATTGATACCTCTATCTTGAAATTCCATCTTGAGCAATTTATCAAGTGTTGGCAGGTGAATGCGCTCATCTATGGGTATCGTTGAGCGAATCTGCTTAGCTTCTAAAGCTTTGAATATATCTTCTCCTCTTGAATAACCATTGGCAAACTGGCTCAGCTCCATCAAATCGTCGGCATCTTCTAAACGTTTTTCTACGTTTTTGAGCGCATTGCGGATGTGGTTATCAAATAGGTTTTCCTTTTCCTCTCGGCTATCCAATATAAATTTCATCTGCAACGACATGACGCCGATGACAGCAATACCGATTAAACCTGTAATTAGCCAAATAATTCGCTGATTCATATTTTATTTAAAACCAAGTGCTTTTTGATATGTTTTAATTAAGTCTACTAACGAGTATAAATTTCAACAAATTTAAGGACTAATTGCTCGATAAAAGTAGTTTTTAACACATATTTAACCGTAATCATAAAAACGGTTAATATTGACAAACAGTTGACAGTTTAAAATTCGCAGTCTTATTATTCTCACCTTTTAATTTTTACCTTTGTTTAAAATAAATTTACAAATTAAGCTTCAGATAATGAAAAAACGATTGATTTTATTGGCTTTTAGTGCTTTTATACTGAGGGGTATGCCTTCGGTTGCTCAAATTATTACCACCGATAATATTAAAAAACACGTTGCTTTCCTCGCGTCTGACAAGCTCGAAGGGCGCGGCACTTCCACCCAAGGAGAGCAAAAAGCGGCTAAATATATTGCCAAGCAATTTAAAAAATTGGGATTACAACCAATGGGCTCTACCACTGAGGGGGGTAAAAAGGATTGGTTTCATAAATTTGAATACACTAAATTGACGCATCCTCATGCCACCGATAACCCCAACGCACCCAAAGAAAAAAGCCAAAACGTGGTCGGTTTCCTTGATAATGGAGCAGAATTCACGATAGTCGTCGGTGCTCATTACGACCATCTGGGTAGAGGGCTTGACCATAACTCATTGGATGCCAACCCCGAAGGCAAAATCCACAACGGGGCTGATGACAATGCATCGGGTACGGCGGGTGTGATTGAGTTGGCGCGTCATTTTGTTAAAAATGGTAAAAAGGAGCCTTATAATTTCCTTTTTATGTGTTTTTCAGGCGAAGAGTTGGGTTTATTGGGTTCCAAAAAGTTCATTGAATATCCAACCTTCCCGCTTGAAAAAGTCAATTTTATGCTCAATATGGATATGATTGGGCGATTCAGAGAGGAAAAAGGTTTGATGATTCAAGGTATCGGAACTTCCAGTTTATGGGATAAAATGATTGAAGTTTTAAATCCTGATTTTAAAATAGTGAGGGATTCTTCGGGTGTAGGTCCCTCAGATTATACATCGTTTTACCTAAAAGGAATCCCCGTTTTGGGCTTTTTTACGGGGCAACACAGCGATTATCATAAGCCCAGCGACGATGCTGAGTTGATAAATGTGGTGGGTGAAAAGCGGGTTTTGGACTTCGCCGTGCGCCTCATTGATGGCACGTGCACCTTCCCTAAAATGGATTTTTTGCAGACCAGACAACCTCAAAACCAGGCCCGCAGCTTCAAAGTGACGATGGGCGTGATGCCTGATTATGCTTTTGATAAAAAAGGTATGCGTATAGATGGTGTCACTGATGGCAAACCTGCCGCCAAAGCGGGCATGAAAACAGGCGATATTATCCTTAAAATAGGGGATTTGGATATTGAAAATGTGTACAGTTATATGGATGCGCTCGGAAAATTTACGAAAGGAGAATCCACTAAGGTTATCGTAAAACGCGGTGCAGAAGAAGTGACATTGGATGTAACTTTTTAAGATATAAGTTGTTAAATTTGTAGATGATGCAGGTGTGAGGTATTCTTTGAAATATCTGATACCTGCATTTAAAACGCAACCAATTAATCGAAATTAAGAGAATATGGATTTTTCATTAACCACCCCGACCGTTTTATTCCCGGCCATTTCGTTATTGCTTTTGGCTTATACCAACCGTTTTATAGCTATTTCTAACTTGATTCGTAGCCTAAAAGAGAAATTTGTGGAGAACGCCGAGGGGCACTTGATTCTCCAAATCCGCAACTTGCGTCGTCGTGTGATTTTGATTCGCAATATGCAATTTTTAGGGGTTTTATCCCTATTTATGTGTGTTTTGAGCGTTTTTTTTATATTTGAAAACCGTCCCGACTACGCTCGCAACACTTTTGGGGCAGGCTTGGTTTTCCTTATCACATCCTTGATATTATCTCTCCGTGAAATCCATCTTTCCATTGTCGCTCTGAATCTTGAGATGAAAGATATTGAAGAACTTTTAAATGAAAAAAAGACTTTTCTAAGAAAAATAGAAGAGTTAGATATTTGATTTCGGGCTAAAAGTACTGAAAGCATAGAAACATTTTGTTTTAATTTTAAAACAAAAAATGTTAA
>JANPHO010000620.1:0-2036 GCA_031424515.1 Saprospiraceae bacterium | reverse complement strand
GAAAGCACAGTTAGATTTGTAAATCGATTTGTAAATATTAACTATTAAAACTTATGAATACTGCTAATTAAAAAGTAGAAATAAAAATATTTACTTACAAGGAGGATGTAGTTAAAAATTTGCAGCCAACGAACAGGGCTTTGTGCAGGCAGGGCATTGTTGATTGTCCAGCCCGGAACAGAAGCCCAATAAAGAAATAAAAGTACAAGTTAACAACTAAAAGCCCAACAGAATTCCGTCAAGCCCGAACCAAAGTACAGCGATGCAAAATGCCGAAGTTTGAACGTCAAGCCCTGCTTGCACAAAACCCCATGTTGTGCGTTCGCCTTACGTGTCAGTTTATTTTACTGTTGCAAAATAGTAGGGTTTTATTTTCTATTGCTTCAATGTTATTTAAAGTTTGGTTTAAGATATATAATTGCTCTTCTTTTGATTTCTTTGAAAAGAGTGCATCAAATCTTTCACTTTTATTTTGTTTAGCTGAGTCAAGGTAATGTGTTATAACAGTTGCATTTTTATTTATTGCATTATAAATATCTGGGTCAATTCTCAAAATTTTGTCTTTATAAAAATTTAATTTTTCATATAACGTATCAGGGTTGTTTAGAATAGAATCACTTTTTAAATTAGAAATAGAAGTCTGCAAATATGTATAAATCTCTGTAGTCCTATATTGCAGATATTGTGCTTTTGCAAACCAAAGTACTGCGGCTTGAGCAGTCTTTTCGTCTGCCAATTTCAGTTGTAAGATTTTATAGAGACTGTCATTTTGTGTTTTAAGTCTGTCATTTGAAATACTCAAGCTCTGATTTAAGGCTTTGAAATCAGAAGCTTTTGTCTGCTGATTATTTGAGCATGAACAAATAAAAACTACGATAAGAAACGGGAAAAACATTTTTTTACTAAAGTACATTGTCAAGGTGTTAGGGATTTTGTCAAAGGTGACGCACAACGAGCAGGGCTTTGTGCAGGTGTGGGAATAGAATTCCGTCCGCTTGGAACCGCTGTTGAATAAAGTTATAAAAGTAAAAGTTAACAAACAAAAGCCCAGCGATGCTAGTCTTGCCGGAACAAAAGTACAATAGCGATAAAATGCTGATTGCTCCAACGTCCAGCCACACTTGCACAAAACCCCATGTTGGCTGCTGGCTTAACTTATTTAACGGTTGTAAAAATTTTATTGCAATAATTTATTTTCTAAAGGCTTACTGCAAAAGGTTTTTAAAAGCTTTTATATTTTATTGAACCCAACGTTTGCTATTTCAAATAGAAGTTGAATTTTAGTAAAAGCCAAGCTGTCTACTTTGAAATTTTATTGTAGCGCTTACAGATTGACGACAGGTTTTTTATTAAAAGCTGCAACAAAAAATGCAGAAAGTGATACAGTCAATCTACAACCAAACTGCTAAAAATGTAAAGCAAGATGTAGCGTTGTAATTGCTAAGCAACTACAAAAAAAGCAAGCATTACGGCTTTTGAAAAGGGTAGGGAGCAGTAAGAATTGTCGAAGCCCACACTAAAAACTAGATAACTTAAAAGTTAAAAACTTGCAGCCAACGTGTCCAAATAAACTGCAACTAAAAATTTAACTTGCCCAAAGGTGTCCACCCGTAAAATGCCAAACAATAATAATGTTGTATAAAACATGACAAAAATCGAATTGCCAAACCAATAAAATGAGTACTAAAAATTTAAACCTGTTAGTTGGATTTGTAGATCATTTTCGTCGGTAAAAAAGCTTGCAGCCAACGAACAGGGCTTGCCGAAGTGGGGGAAATAGAATTCCGTCCGCCTGGCTAACTGAAGCTAAATTTATAACTAAAAGTTGATGATTTGCACATAGCTAAATTAATAACGTCAAGCTGGATATGAAGCCAAATTGAAAAACAAAAAGTTGAAACACAGCTTCCGTCAGCTCCCATTTTGGCAAACCCCATGTTGGTGGCAGGTGTTCTTTTGGGTCGTCAAATGTCAAATTATTAAACACTTAAAAATAAATATTATGAATTTTGAAAGTAAAGAAGATTACGAACAGT
>JANPHO010000619.1:0-5411 GCA_031424515.1 Saprospiraceae bacterium | reverse complement strand
TTGCCATGATTCGCGGTGAGCATGTTGATTTGACCATTTTAGGGGCCATGGAAGTTTCTGAAAATGGCGACATTGCCAATTGGAAAATCCCCGGCAAGATGGTAAAAGGCATGGGTGGTGCCATGGATTTGGTCGCTTCGGCTAAAAATATCATAGTAGCGATGCAGCACGTGAGTAAAGACGGCAAATCCAAATTACTTAAAAGTTGCTCTTTGCCCATTACAGGCATCCGTTGCGTGAAGAAAATTGTTACCGAATTAGCGGTTTTAGAAGTTTTACCCGAAGGCGGTTTTAAATTATTGGAACTCGCCCCGGGCATATCGGTTGAAGATGTCCAAAAAGCAACGGAAGGAAAATTGATAATTGAAGGTGAAATTCCGACTATGCAGTTTTAAAAATAGCACCCTTCAGTATTGAGAATTGAAATTGTTGTGAATTTCTACCTAATTTTGCCCAATTACCCAGTTTTGCGGAGTTTTAATAATTTTAAACTTGAAAAAACCTTTTTAAAATAAATAGCATGGGATTAATATATGCAGAAATAGAACTTATAAATGGAGATGATTTGGCAATGGTACGCCGTCATAAAATGGGTGCGGACGAAGTGCGCCGAATGACTGTTACATCTCTCGTAGATACAGGTTCATATATGCTTTGCATCAATGAAGAAATACAAGAGCAAATGCAATTTCCAGTTGTTGAAAAACGAAAAGGACAATTAGCAAATGGTGAAATAGCCGAGTTTGATGTCGTTTCATCCGTTGAATTACACTTTAAAAATCGTCGCACCATTTGCAACGCTATGGTGTTACCAAGCGACAATGAAGTATTGTTGGGTGCTATTCCTTTAGAAGATATGGACGTACTCATTCATCCATTAAAACAAGAACTTATTGTCAATCCTGACCATCCTTATTTCGCCCAGATGAAATTGAAATAAGGTCTATTCGATTAATTTCTCCAATAAAAAAAGCTCTGTTTTACCTCAAAAAGGTTAAAACAGAGCTTTTTTATCGCCTAATACTGAGGGGGTAATTTTATGCCTCAATTATTCCGTCACTTTCAAAATACCCTGCATAATGGTATGATGTCCGGGATAAGTACAAACATAAGTATAATTGCCTGGCTTTGTGGGCGCAATAAAATAAATGCTTTCAGAACTTGAAGGTTGCAATAATGCCGTGTGATATAATACTTTAGCATTATTAGGCACATAATTGACTTGTGAACCTTTGATACCCAATTTAATGGCTTGATTGCCCACTTCATCGGCTGTACCTGGCTCTACAATGACCAAATTATGGGTCATATCATTGTCCAAATTATTGAATATCAATTTTACTTTACTGCCCGCTTTTACTTCAACGGCATCAATATCGAATTTCATCACAGGTTTTGTCCCGATTGTCAATGTTTTATCGGGTGCTGACCAATCAGCGGGCATCGTTAATTGGCGTTTTATGGATGCAACAGCACCTTTTTTACCTTTTTTATCTTTGGTTGCTGGCTTCATATCCATTGCTTTATGGTCTGTGTGATTTATCGCGGGCATGGCGGCAACCATGGCGTTTTTAGATAAATCCGCCGTCATATTAGCAGGTACATTGTTCAATGTATAATAACCCACTTCGTGCAATAACGGCTCATTTTCTTGAGATTTTACACCTTTTGGCTTGATTTCATGAATAAAATACCGTCTTGATTCATCCAAAACCAAACGCACTTTTTTCAAATCATCGGAAATAATAATGGCTTTGATGGCGTGTGCTTTGTTTTCAATAGTCGGGCTACCATAAAAATGATGGTATTTATAGTTAAAACTATTGATTTCGTAGTTCTCCGCTTTGGTAGCGGTTGCTTTATCCACGGGTTTGGTAAACGAAATTTCAAAACCATCGGACATGGCGTGGATTTCAGCCATTTCAAATGGCGTTTTACCGCCCCAAATCATGCGCTGCAAACCAAACAAATCCTTACCCGTTGATGACCAACCTCGAGAAGTCATGCCGCCAAACATAGACCCATCATTGCCCCACGATAAACGCAACAAGCCCGATTGCCATCCTTCTCTAAACGGAAAACATGCGCCTTGATATTGCCCATTTATTTTTTCCAATTGCATCCGCATCACTTTCGAATGACCTTGGTCAGATACAAAATATTGTCCTTTGAAAAAAGGTCCCATATTGCCTTCCACATCTTCAATCATATCGGCAGTTGAAATACCCATCATGGTATGCGGATACCAAACGGCGGGTAATTTCAAATTTTTGACTTTTTCAGCCGCTTTATACATGGGTTCGCTGTTGTCAGGCACGTCCTCTTTTTTTAAAGTCATGGGCGATTCAGGTTCTTTTGTCCAATATAAACTGCTCGCATGACCCGCAAAATCGCCTTTTTCGAGGTGCGTAATACGACCAGAACCGACCCAGTCGCCTTGATTTTCGGTGTAGAAAATATCGCCAGCCGCGTTCATCATCACACATGCAGGCGAGCGCAAACCTGCGGCAACGGGCGTTAATGTACCATCAGGCGTTACTTTCACGAGCCAACCGCGCCATTTCGATAATTTGGCTTCACCGAAACCAACCCATGCCACGTTAAACGTGAGAAACATATTGTCGTCTTTGTCAAAAACGGGTCCGTAGGAATATTCGTGGTAGTTGCCCGCTAATTCCCAGTTGGCAATATTTTGATACACATCTGCTTCGCCGTCGCCATCGGTATCGGTTAATTTCGTCAATTCACCCCGTTGAACGGCATAAAGTGCGCCTTTGTGGTAGTTTAAACCCAAAACTTCGTGCATGCCTTTAGCAAACAACCGATAATAAGGTGTGGCACTGTACGGATTTTCAACCATCCAAACTTCTCCTCGGCGCGTACTCACTGCTAATCTGCCATCGGGAATAGTTGCCATGCCGCCTACTTCCAATTCAATATTTGCGGGAATAGGCAGGGTTTTAAGTTGGTAAAAATCAGCTTCGGTTACGCCATTTTGAGCGTGAATAGAAGTTGTAAATAGTAAAAACGCTATGAATATGATAAGAGAATTTTTCATTGTCAAAATTTTAAATTTAAAACACTATTTCATACGAAAAAACAGAACTATTCAGCGCAACCATGAGCATTTGCTGCCCATTTTTTTTACTTAAAACTGCCGTTGTGCCCGCTGGTAATTTGATAAAATACGCAGCCCCATCAACGGCATATAAGCCATCCGCGGCTTTTTGAATCCCTTTTGAAGCCGTTGCTAAAAGTATATTCATATTCGGCAGGGTAGTGGATAATGAAATAGTGCGTTGCAAACCTTGTTTATTAGCTGTTGGTTGCACCCAATCTTTAATCGTTGTATTTTGATAGCGATAAGAAAACTGTGGCGTTTTTTGACCCTCAATATCCACCAGATTCGTGCCTTCGTAGCGTAATTCAGATTCGGCAATGGAATCCAATTTATCTTTATTGATAAGACTAAAACGTCCCGTGAGTTGCACCGAAATGCCCAAAGGTTCGGCTGTTTGCTCTTCACCACGCTCATGCCACATTTCAGTTGTGTTTAAAAACAGACCTCTCCATGCGTGCAACAAAGCCCCCTGTTTGGTATCATAACTATAATGCAAGCCTTGCGGGAAGCCGACATTTATGGCGTGGGTCCGTTTTTTACCATTAAAAACCACAAAAGAGCGTTGAAAAATCGGTTGAGTCATTGGTTCAACTTCATTCAAAACTGTTTTTGAAAACTCAATTTCAGACTTTTTTTCGTGCAAGCCTTGCCACCCCTCAGTATCGTTGGCGTTTTTTACATAAAGCGCAACTGCTCGCATTTGGCGTTCCCAATCTCGGTGCGTATAACCTATTTTAAAGCTGTGCTCGCCTTCTGTCAACTGTTTTTTACCCAAAGTTTCTTCATTAAAACCGAGACCATACCACGGCGTATTTTCATCTGATAAAACTAAAGCATCGTCAATCCACACATTTGCGTAACCATGCCAATTGCCTTTGAAATCGTACATATCGGTTTTAGAAACCTTAAATTTGCCCGTAAAAACAAAATATTGAACGCCACGGCGAGAAACAGTCGCATCAATCAAAGACGTTTCTCCCGTTAAAACAGGTTTTAAAGTGGTCAAATCTTTCGCTACGGGCTTAGCCAGTACGTCGCCGGTTTTTTCACGGGTGAAAGCATTTTCGTAAATTTGATATTTTACGGGAGCAGACATGGTTATGGAACTATTCCCGATTTTGGTAATTCTAATATTTTTATACGCCACCACACCATGGTCACCTTGAATCATGAGTGGACCGAGTGGTTTTTCATCCGTAAAAGCGGCGGCACGAGTTGTACCAAATAATTCCACATTTTGATGAATTACCATACCATTCCAAGAAACTTTGGCAAAACGCGCATTGGCAGTTTTTTTACCCGATGCATCAAAACGAGGTGCAATAAAACTCACCTCTACATGATTCCATAAGCCAGGTGCTTTCACAGCATTCACGCGGGGTGCGTGCCCTTCATACCCCTCAGTACCTTTGCCCTTCGAATCATCCCAACGCTCATAAATACCACCAGCATCAGAGGAAGTAGGGCGCGTTATGCCCCAACTGTCGAACACCTGAATTTCGTAACGCCCTTGCAGATAAACCCCTGAATTAGCCCCTTTGGGTATCATCACATCAAAGGATAAGTCCAAATCACCGTGTTCGAGATTCGAAATTAAGTTATCGCCTGCCTTGTACAAGCCGTTTTTAGGTGTGCAGAGAAGTACACCTGTACCTGCTTTTGAAGTAAAAGTTTTATCCGAAGGCGCACCCATTACCCCGCCTACGACTTGCCAAGCAGCAGAAGGATTGTTGAAGTCGGTTAAGGCATCTAAAGACTGATAAGATTGGGCAAAGGTGGCGTTTATACAGATGAGTAAGCTGTACCATAGTATAAATGGTCTCTTATTTTTCAAGAACATATATGTGGTTTTCATAAGCCAATTTTACTTGTTGTTTGATAATATTAGGGTAAATATAAGTTTAAGTTTAAACACTTTTTATTATTTTCAAAGACAATCTTAAAAAGGAAAAAAATCTTAAAAACGAGAAATGATAAACATTTTAAAAAATAAATTACTTTTATCATGGAAAAAATAACATCCTTAAACAAGTCTTTTTATGGAATCAAATAAAAGTAACTTACAGCACTTATTCAGCATCCCTGTAATCGTAGCCGCTTTAGGTTATTTCGTAGATATTTATGATTTACTGCTTTTTGGTATCGTCCGTGTACCGAGCCTAAAGTCATTTGGTCTTTCTGACCAAGACATATCATCAGTTGGTGCCAGTATCATCAATTGGCAAATGACGGGGCTTTTAGTGGGCGGTATATTGTGGGGTGTGTTGGGCGATAAGAAAGGGCGACTTTC
>JANPHO010000618.1:0-2794 GCA_031424515.1 Saprospiraceae bacterium | reverse complement strand
AGTCGCTTACGCTCCGTTTAGCCACAGATTACACAGATACCGACTGATTTCAAACAGATTTACAAGTTATTTTTTTTAAAAATTAGTGTAAATCAGTCAATATCTGTAAAATCAGTGGCTAAACGGAGCGTAAGCGACTCTCTGGCTAAGTAATTACAATTTAAGTTCCCTTTCTCATTCATTTCCATAAAAAGAGAAAACAAGAAAAAGCTTCGGTAAAAATTCGCCTTGCTTCGGACAGAAATAGACCCCATTCGTCCTCAAAAGCTTGGATGTAAAAGTGACGACGGGTAACTTAGTACCACAAAAATTCAAATGAAAGAAAGCCTCTAATGTAAAAGTATTTTATGTTGGGGGCTTTAATTTTTTTTTAATTAGTCAGCCTCCCTTTGGGGCAGGGTTAATTGGTTCTAAAAATGGCGTTTTATGTGCGAGTCCGCTGGACACGAAAAATACCTCTTTAGGGTATTTTCTACAAATATATGAGTCCAGAGGACTCACACCCCGAGTACTCGGGGTAGAAATATCGTTGTTGCCGATTTTAGCGAGTCCAGCGGACTCGCACATTTCAGAACCAATCAACCCTGCCTTTGGGAGTGGGGGGGCTAAATTTTCACAATTTTTTTTAATTAATTAAACAATGTATCAAATGAAAAACAATCATTATCTGCCCATGATGGCAGCAGCCTTTACTTTATGCCTTTTTTCAATCAGCTGTAACACACCAACTGCGGAAGCGGATGCCAAACAAACTACTGCTAAAGTAACAGACGCTGTTACCAATCCGCTCTTTGCCATCGCGCCCATTGAATATGCGGGACTGGCGGAAAAATCTTTGACGCTTCTCGGCAGTTTGGATTTTGATGCTTGGGCGGCTACACTTGCAGACGATGTTACCTATTCTTTTCCAGATGGTGACCAAAATACCCGTACTACATTGGTCGGTAAAAAAGCGATTGTGGATTGGTACAAAAACTTCAAAACGGTATCGGGTCTTCAATCTATGACCATGAGCGAGTTTAACTCCATGCCGATTAATGTAACGGGTGACGCAAAGGGCGGTGCATCCAAAGGCATTTACGTTATTTCTTATCTCAGTAACACAATGGTCTTTAAAAATGCAACTCTACCACTTAGGATGAATTTTTCGCTGCATTTCAATGGAGATAAAAAGGTTGATCGCTACACGAGTTATTACGACCGTACACCTATCATAAAAGCAATAGGAATGAATTTGCTTGAAAAGAGTAAGGCGAAGTAAAAACAGTGCCCCCTCAGTATTTTCCTTTTTAGAATTAGGATTGGTAGGATTTGAAAGGATTTTAAGGATTAGGGCGACGTAAACACGGCATAATATCTAAATCCTTAAAATCTTTTTAAATCCTACCAATCCTAATTCTCAAAAACACCCCCTCAGTCATGCTTTCAGCTTGATGAAGCCAAAGGCATCATATTTACCCTATTTTTTAATCAAAAAAACAAACATCGGGGAAGCCGAAAACCGAATAGAGTAGGCAATAATTTTAAAAAACTAAGAAAATGACAAACGAAAATAATGTTAAAACAATTGAAACCCTCTACGCTGCCTTTGCCGTTGGCGATGTGCCAACAGTACTTGCAGGTTTAGATGAAAACGTGGTTTGGAACGAAGCGGAAGGAAATATGTATGCTGATGGAAATCCGTATATCGGACCGCAAGCAGTCTTAAATGGCGTTTTTGCTCGTATTGGTGCAGATTACGAGTATTTTAATCTGGTTAATATTGAGTTGCATGAAATGGCTAACAATAAAGTGCTTGCTACTTTACGCTATCAAGCCAAATTAAAGAATAATGGTGCAACGTATGATGCCCAAGTAGCCCATTTTTGGACACTTAAAAACGGAAAAGCTATTGCTTTTCAGCAATATTTAGATACTAAGAAAGTAGCAGATGCAATAGCCAAATAATTATAAAAAACAAAAATGGGGCAGCCGAAAACCGTCCAGAGTAGGCAATAATATTTCAATTAATTAAAATGAAAACAATCAGATTTTTCTCAACTCTGGCAATCATCATTGCCTTATTTTCAACTACCAAGGCTCATGCACAAGCAGCAAATTATGAAATTGCTCCACAGGAGTATGTTACCCTTTCTGAAAAGGCATTGAGCGATGTCATCAAATTGGATTTTGATGCTTGGGCAGGTATGCTTGCTGACGATGTAGAATTTTGGTTTCCTGACGGTGACAACAACACCCGCACCAAATTGGTCGGCAAAAAAGCGGTGATTGATTGGTGGAAAAACTGGAAAGCCACTTCGGGTATTAAATCAATGACGATGGACGAAGCCGTCTTTCTTCCAGTAAACGCACTAAAACCTACTGCGGGCTCTAAACTCACTGGAAATATTGTCATTAGCTATTTCTCCAACAAGTTTGTGTTTGCCACTGGTGCTGCGAACCTTAGAATGAACTTTGTTACGCACTTCAACGCCAACAAAAAGATTGACCGCTATATCACTACCTACGACCGCACGGTGATTATCAAGGCAATGGGCAAAGATATTTTGTCAAAGAAGTAGGATGAATTTCACCGTTGTTGGTCTTAAAAAGTCAGCAACGGTGAAATTTTATTTGTTTGACCCCTCTGTATTTTCTCTATTTTTAATCAAAATATCAAATTAAAATGAAAAAAACAGTCTATCCCCTCAGTATTTTAGGGACGATGTAAAAAATAATCTACCCATATTATTGATTATATTTTCTTTAGAAAAGATAAATTTCTTGAAGAATAGTGCTCTATTTAAAAGGAATT
>JANPHO010000617.1:0-8622 GCA_031424515.1 Saprospiraceae bacterium | reverse complement strand
CTTTCAAAAAAAGTGTTCGAAGAAGAGTCACACAGTCCCCTTAAAAAGATACTGGGTTCTGCCCTAATGTTTGGTATTACAACTGTAGTAGCCGAACATTCTGAATCTATTCAGACATTTGGGAAAGGGCTTATTGATATTATCAAGAGCAAATTGATTGATACAACCTCAGGTGTCAACGATTAAAATCTTACAAAACCAACCTCAAACTACTTACTGTGAAAGATGTAACTTATTTAAAAAGTTGTGTAACACCTCTCAAAAGCAAAAGGCTCACCTTTGCAACATGAAAATTTATTAATAATCAAATTCAAAATTAGTTAAAATGAAAAAAGTAACATTCTTAATAATGTCAGCAATCTTATTGTCTAATATTATTAATGCTCAAGAAAACGGAATGAATATCGGCCTGAAAGTAGGTGCCAACTATTCAAATGTGTATGACTCCAAAGGCGAACAATTTACCTCAGATGCTAAATTAGGTTTAGCTGCGGGTGCATTTTTGGATATTCCTTTGGGCAAATTCTTAGGAATTCAACCTGAAATACTCTTTTCACAGAAAGGATATAAAGGCAAAGGAACGGTATTGGGCAGCTCATACAGCCTCACAAGAACCTCTAACTTTATTGATGTTCCGCTGTTTTTAGAAATAAAACCAGTTAGTTTTTTAACCTTATTGGTAGGCCCTCAATACTCTTATTTATTGAAACAAAAGGATGTATTTGACAACGGCGCATTGACTTTTGAGCAAGAACAAGTATTTAATAACAGCAATCTCCGTAAAAATATATTGTGTTTTGTGGCGGGCGTTGATATCAACTTATCAAGAGTAACCGTAGGCGCAAGAGCTGGATGGGACATTCAGAACAATAATGGTGATGGCTCATCAAGTGCTCCACGTTACAAAAACGCTTGGGTACAAGCAACTTTGGGTTTCAGAATCTTATAAAAAAGACGCATTTCCGCATCAATAAGCGAGCGAGTATTCGTTTCAATAAACTTATAATCCGATTTTAAATACATTACAAAATGTACGGGCTACGGGTTAAAAATGCCGAGAGTATTTTTAGCCCGTAGTTTGTTTAAAATACTGAGGGGGTGTCATTAATTTAATCTTTAAAGAATTGGAGAAAAGTCAAAACGTGTGAAAGATGTAAGTTTTTTAAAAAGTCTTGTAACACTTATCCTTTCAAATAAGCTCAACTTTGTATTATAATTCAGTGAACGGACTATAATAATTGATATTTAAATATTGCGAGATTGTTTTTAAATATTAATATTCCAATCTCCTAATACTTAAATATCTCAACATCGATTAATCATGGGCTATATGAAAAAAGATATAAAATGGTCAATAGACCCACAAAACAGTGAAATTGGCTTTAAAGTAAAACACTTAGTCGTTTCGCACGTGAAAGGTACATTTAAGACATTTGATGCCAGCATTTACACCACTGACGATGACTTCACTACCGCGGTGATTCATGTGTGGATAGATGCTTCTTCAATCAGTACGGGCAATATTGATAGAGACAAACACCTGAAAAGTTCAGATTTTCTGGACATTCAAAACCATAAACAAATCACTTTTACTTCAAGTACAATGGGGAAACCTGATTTGATTGGTAACCACGAAATGTGGGGCGAACTAACAATTAAAGGAACTACTCGAAATGTACAATTAAATATAGTATCAGAATCAATCTCGCATGATTCTTTGGACAATGGAAAAGCTGTTTTCACAGTCACTAGCAAAATAAATAGAAGAGATTTTGGACTGACTTGGAATCTGGCTATTGAAACGGGCGGTTTTATGATAAGTGATGAAGTAACATTAATATGCAGCATAGAAGTAAACAATATCAATCAGAAAAACCTAATAATGCAGTTAGAACCCACCCCTTAAAAAATGGAATAATCATCCATCCATTTTAGAAAGGTAGTACTTCAAGACATAACAGGCAGGTTTTAACTCATTGCACTTCAAGATAAATTTTTTAAAAATTGTGTCCTTTAGCTTATAGGTAGCATCTGTTTATAACAATATAGATGCTATCTTTTTTTATGGACTCTCTGAGTTCTCGGCTTTAGTAACCTTTGTGCCAATAATCATTATTAAAAAATAAACAATGAAAAATACTGCTACGAAACTCAATCAAAACCTCGCGCTTAAAAAAGATAAAGAGAATTCGGACAAAGGGAAGTGTATAAAAACACGAGAACTACGCCGATTATTCTTAGACGAATTAGAAGATATTTATTGGATAGAAAAAGCCATTGTCAAAACAATGCCTCAAATGATTAAAAGTGCCACGGGGGTCAAACTGGTGGAAATACTCTCTTTTTATCTTGAAAAAACCAAAGAACACGTTCTGCAAATAGGCGCTATATTCTATGCTATTGGTGAAAAAGCCAAAACAAAGAAAAGCGAACTCATGTCAAGTTTGATTAAAGATGGAGGAAAATTAATAGAGAGCGCCAGCAAAGGAATAGTTAGAGACGCCGCAATTATGTCATTAAGTCAAAAAGTGGAACACTATAAAATGGCGATGTACGGCACACTTTACACCTTTGCTAAAACTTTACAAGAAGACGGGGCGGCAATTCTACTACTATCATCCTTAAAAGATGAAGAACAAGCGAATGAGAAATTAAGGGATATGGCCAATACTTTTTCCGATATCAGTAATACGATTTCCAGCAAAGATATCGCTATCAAAGCAAAAGATGATAAATTAGACGTTTTACAATCCTATCTGGTTGAGGCTGAAAAACCTCAAATTTCAATGGTCAGGATAATAGAAGTGCGGGGTGAAAATATCCACAATTTGAATATTACTGCTCAGTCTGCTCATACCATACCCCTCAGTATAAACCTTGATTTTTAGTATTTTTTAGATATTCACCAATCAAAAACTTTAAAAAAAATGGATAAGGAAAAAACGATTGATGTGTTAAATACACTCATCCAAATCAACAACGATAGGATAGAAGGCTATGAAACAGCTTCAAAGGAAACCGAAGATGCCGATTTGGCGACTCTATTTTCCCAATTTACCCACACAAGCCAGAAGTGTAATGCTGAGCTTATCACCGAAGTCCAAAAATTGGGTGGAAGCCCTATCACTGGAACTAAAGCAAGTGGTAAAATTTATAGATTATGGATGGACTTTAAAGCCTTAGTAACGGGAAATGACCGCAAAGCCATCCTCAATTCATGTGAATATGGCGAACAAGTTGCCATCGAAACGTATGAAGATGCATTGGATAATAACTCCGAAGACATCTCGTCGGAGCAACAATCAATGCTTAAAGCACAATGTGAGCTAATTAAATCCAATCACGCTACCGTGAAATCTCTATTGGAGACCTTAATGGAGGAAGCGTAATCGCCCCCTCAGTATAAGTTTCAAATATGGGAATTATGTAACATATTCTCAAAATTATATAACAGTGTAGAGACTGAAAGGGCATATCTTTGTCAAAAATAAATATTATGCCTCTATTAAATGTATTATTCGTCCTCATTGTGGTTGGTGTTCTTCTTTGGCTCGTAAATAATTACGTCCCGATGGATAGCAAAATCAAAAGTATCCTCAACGCTGTTGTGGTCATCTTGGTAGTCATTTGGCTGCTTCAAGCATTTGGTCTTTTGGATTCGCTGAAGCGCATAAACATCTAAAAAACAACATTACAAGATTAATTCAAGATAATAAATATGGTTCCACTTCGCAATTCCTTGAAGGCACCCTGCTAAAAGCCTGGTGCCTTTTTTATTCGTTTTGATATTTTTAGCGGCAACTTCAACGATACCTTATGCAAAAATTTAAAAAGATAGCTTTAATTTCAATGGGCGCACTCATAACGCTTATCGTAATAGTTATTTTATTCATTTCACCCATCACAAAGTACTTGGTTGAAAAGTACGACGAGCAATATACAGGAAGGCAAATCCAAATGGATTGGGCTTATGTGAATCCTTTCACGGGCTACTTACATTTTAATAATTTTAAAGTATTTGAGTTAAAAAGTGACAGCGTTTTCCTTTTTACTGAGGGGGTAAGCATCAATATCTCCATGCTTAAATTATTTAACAAAACGTATGAAATCAACGCGCTCACTTTGGATCGTCCGAAAGGAATAATTACCCAAGTCAAAAAAAGTCTCAATTTCAGTGATTTGATTGAAAAGTTTTCGGGCAAAGAACTTTCTGATACCATCAAAGCGGTAACGCATTTTAATGCCCTTAACATTAAGATTAACGACGGCGAGTTTCATTATCGCGACAAGCTCATTCCCATCAATTATTTTATTAAAAATGTCAATATCGAAAGCACCGGCAAACGCTGGGATACGGATACGATTGCCGCCAAATTTTCTTTTGTTTCTGGCGTTGGAAAGGGCGATATGAAGGGCGATATGACCATTAATGTTGAAAATAAGGATTATCGCTTAGCGGTAGCTGTCAACAAATTTGATTTACAAATATTAGAACAGTATTTAAAAGACATATCAAACTATGGGAGCTTCACTGCTAACCTCGATGCCAATATTCATTCAACCGGCAATCTACTCATCAGAGAAAACGTCACTAACTCAGGTAGACTGGTAATCAATGATTTTCATTTTGGGAAAACCGCCAAAGAGGATTATCTGTCATTTGATAAACTATTGATAGAAATCAATGAAATGAGCCCTAAAAAGCACATATATAGTTATGATTCCGTCATCCTCACTCGACCTTATTTCAAATATGAACGCTATGACCATCTGGATAATCTACAAACCATGTTTGGTAGAAACGGCTCCAAAATAACCAATGCCAAAGCCAATAACACTCAATTCAACCTCATTATTGAGATTGCTGAATACATAAAAATGGTGGGTCAGAATCTTTTTGAAAGCCCTTTTAAGGTCAATAAATTGGTTATTTACAATGGAGATTTGAAATTCAATGATTTTTCAAGAAGTGAAAAATTTACCATGAATTTGAATCCGCTGAACATAGTTGCTGATTCAATTGATAAAAACCACAAACGCGCAAAGGTGTATTTGAAATCTGGTATCGAGCCGTTCGGTTATGCTACTACAACGCTCAGCATGAATCCCAAAGACACCAAAGACTTTGACGTTGACTACCATTTTGAGAAGTTGCCCGTTCCCATGTTCAATGCCTACCTCCTTAATTATACATCTTTTCCTTTTGACAGAGGAACGATAGACTTGAAGGGTCAATGGAATGTCGAAAATGGCGTCATAAAAAGTGATAATAATTTGACCATTATTGACCCGCGCGTGAGTAAAAAAGTAAAGAATGAAGATAGGCACTGGATACCAATACCTCTTATTATGCTTTTTATTCGTGAACGAGGCAACGTTATTGATTATAAAATTCCCATAACCGGAGATTTGAAGAAACCAAAATTTCATTTGAGGATGCTATTTTCGATTTGCTCAAAAACATCTTTGTCAAACCTCCCACAACACCTTATGGCATTAAAGTTAATAATGCTGAAAATGAAATTGAAAAGTTACTCACCCTCAAATGGGAGATTCGACAGAGCACATTAAGATATAGTCAAAAGAGGTTTATTAAAAAAATGGTGAGTTTTCTGGAAAAGAATCCCGAAGCCTCCATCGGCGTTTATCCACAATCATACGGGTTAAAAGAGAAGGAATACATCTTATTTTTTGAAGCAAAGAAAAAGTATTTTTTAAACACCCAGAATAAAGATGCCCAATCTTTTAGTAAAAAGGATTCATTAAAAGTCAATAAAATGTCAGTTAAAGATACTCTTTTCACCCTTTATTTGAATAAACAATCCAACGGCTCAAAGACGTTTACTGTGCAGGATAAATGCCTCAAAATTGTCAGTACCACTACCATAAACACTCATCTTAACCAATTAAACGAGGAAAGGGCAAAGGCCTTTATGGACTATTTTAAGGAAAGTGAAATAGCTAATCGGATTAAAATGTATGAAGCTAAAGACGTCGTTCCTTATAATGGCTTTTCATTTTACAAAATAGACTATAATGACAAATTGCCTCAATCCTTAATTGACGCCTATCATCAAATGAAAGAGTTGAATAATGAAGCGCCTAGAAAAAAGTTTAAAGACGAAAGAAAGAAAACGAAAATAGAATTGTGATGAGGTAAGGGATAAAGTGTGAAATATGCAATTTTTATAAAAAATTATGTAACAGCTTTTACTTCAATGATACTCATCTTTGTAAGTAGGCGTGTAGTAATAAAATTAAAGTAAAATATTACATTATGAACAACTTATTTAAGGGTTTAATATCTGGTTACGGCGCAAGCAAATTAGGCGGAGGGTGCATCGGCTCCATCGTTGTATTTGTCCTTATTTGGGTCTTACTGGGTCAATGTCATTAAAACTTTGCTTTCAAAAAAGACGTACCCCCTCAGTGTAGACGCTGTTTTTAGGAGCGAAACCAAGATTTTTAACAATAAAAAGAACATCACAAACATGCCACATATTTCAATTATCTCTTCAAGTGTGAGAGCAGAACGCAAAAGTCATCGAGTCGCTTTGTATTTTAAAAACTATTTGACAGAGCATAATTTAGCTTCAACGGAGATTTTGGATTTAAAAGAATACAATTTCCCGATTTTTGATGAACGTTTAGAATTTCAAAAAAAGCCATCGAAGGAAACTCTCGAGTTCGCTGAAAAGATTAAATCCTCGGAAGGCATCATCATCGTCACTCCTGAATACAACGGCGGTTATCCAGCCAGCCTAAAAAATGCAATCGACCTGTTATACAAAGAATGGCGACACAAACCCATTGGTATCGCCACTGTATCCGGTGGAAATTTTGGTGGTTCGCAAGTCATTACATCTCTCCAGTTTACACTTTGGAAGATAATGGCTTGGACAATTCCGGCCACATTTCCAGTTGCCAAAGTACAAGAGGCTTATGACGAATCGGGGAAACCGACAAATAAAGAAGAAACCGACAAATTTGCCCACGTTTTTATTAAAGAGCTGCTCTGGTGCGTAAAAGCAGATACCGCAAAGTTTTTAGCTGTTGATTGAAAATTAGACCCCTCAGTAAGGACACCATATTTTTAGTATAAATAGTACTTCCAAATAGATAAACAATTTAAAAAAACTCAGACATGGAAAATGTCGTGATTCTTTATAATGGCAATATGCTTGTGCTTTAATAAATAGCACCTCTGAAACTGCTTGAAATGATAAATACCCAAACGAAGAAATACTTATTTTCAAAAGGACTTGACGACTATTTTATTGGTGTTTATAAAGGGTACCAGTTTGTCATTCGTTTTTTTAAAGAGGTCTTTATTGCTCCTTTTCACTGGCGAGAAGTCATCAATCAATGTTTTGAAGTTGGTTTAAAATCGCTGGCATTAATTTCATTGACGGGTTTTATTGTCGGCGCCGTGTTTACTAAACAATCTCGACCGCCTTTGGAAGAATTTGGAGCAACTTCTTGGCTGCCATCTTTAATCGGAATAGCCATTATTAAAGCTTTGGGTCCTTTAGTAACGGCTCTTATTTGTGCCGGCAAAGTGGGTTCGAGCATCGGAGCGGAATTGGGCTCAATGAAAGTGACGGAACAGATAGAAGCAATGGAAGTTTCTGCCATCAATCCTTTCAAATATTTAGTTGTGACGCGTGTGGTGGCAACGACTGTGACCATACCTATTTTATCATTTTATTGTAGTTCCGTGGGTTTATTGGGTTCTTATATGAATGTTCATTCGACGGAGTCTACCAGTATGCTCATTTTCTATAAAAATGCTTTTGCAAATATTCCTTTTTTAGATATTTATTCCGCCATCATCAAATCTATTGTTTATGGCTTTACCATTGGCATCATCGGATGTTATAAAGGATTCAATGCGACGCAAGGTACCCGAGGCGTTGGCAAAGCTGCCAATCAAGCCGTGGTGTTATCCATGTTTCTTATATTTCTTGAAGAGATAGTTATTGTTCAAGTAGCCAATTGGATTCGGCATTATTAATTGAGATATTGAGATATTAAGATTGACATAAAGAGCTATTGGTTCGACAGATATAAGTCAAAATATTGAATATCTCAATATCCCAATATTATTTAATCTTAATTTAAAACATGGAAAACGGGGAACAAAAAGACATAATCAATAAGGATGAACCCGTCATTTCTATCAAGGGATTGTACAAATCATTTGGAGATTTAGAGGTTTTAAAAGGCATAGATTTAACCGTATTTAAAGGTGAAAACATAGCTGTGTTGGGCAAATCAGGTTCGGGCAAATCCGTTTTAATAAAAATCATCGTCGGATTACTCAAGCCCGATAAAGGCGAAGTGGTGGTTTTGGGTGAAGAAGTGGATAAATTGAGCGGGAAAGATTTGGATGCTTTGCGGTTGCGGATTGGTTTTTCATTTCAAAGCAGTGCGTTGTACGATAGCATGAGTATTTATCAAAATTTGGCATTTCCTTTAACTATGAATACCAAAAACCTTACTAAAAAAGAAGTGGACAATGCCGTTGAAGAAGCTTTAGATGCCGTCGGGTTGAAAGATAAAATAAATGAAATGCCGGCGGATTTATCGGGCGGACAACGCAAACGAATTGGCATTGCGCGC
>JANPHO010000616.1:0-8344 GCA_031424515.1 Saprospiraceae bacterium | reverse complement strand
GTATTGCCCAATAGCTGTATGATGCTTGAAAGCCATGAAGTCATGGGTGGAATAGTTGCATAACCCCACGCCAAATGATTGGCTTGGTCGAGGTGCATATATTCATCCCGTTGTAGATCGTATTCGGGGCTTATCAAACTGTATTGCAACACAAACTTTGCGAGGATAAAAGTTAGGAGAATTATCGGCTTTTTTGTCATAAAAATTGTTTTTTTTTATTGAGATAAGACATTTGACAATGAAACTACCCTTAAAATTGGGAATAATATTGTCCTTTGTTTTTTTGAGTTCAACCCTTGGTCGAGTCGTGCTTATTTCGTTAAATCGGGTCAAGAAGCGGTGAAATTTGTTAAAAATTAGGGGAAATACTGAGGGGGGTAAAAATTTACAAACGCTTGGCTATCGAACAGATTGTCAAGCTTTTGTAGGTTAAAAAGAGTAAAATACTGAGGGGGTACTTACGCTCAATAATTCAAAGGTCGCGGCATCTGTGAGGGCCAGCCTGTACTCACACCCAGACCAAATTTGGAGCGTAACAAATAATGACAAGCGATACTGCGATAAGGTCGCCACGGTTCAGCAATGTCCAAAAGCTGTTTTTCAGTTGGCAATTCGGGTAAATCATACAACCGCATGACCGCTTTTTTAATGGCAGGGTCGCCCACGCCTAAGATGTCGGGGCGTTCCAAATGCCAAAATAAAAACTGTTCGCACGTCCATTTGCCGATGCCTTTTACGGCGGTGAGTTGAGCAATTATCTCCTCGTCCGTTTTTTCAGCAATAAAGGTTAAGTCCAATTGCCCCGTCGAAACGAGTTCCGCCAAACTCCTCAAATACTCGGCTTTTTTGTAGGAATTAAGCATTTTTTCCAATTCTTCAAGCGGCGTTTGAAGAATTTGGTCGGCGGTCGGGCTTTCGGCTTCATAACGCACCCGCATTTGTTGCAATATGTTGATAGTTACGCGTTCGGCGTTGCGTTGCCCGACGATGCCGAAAACCAACGTGCCGAAGTGGTTTTGTTTGGACAATTCCAAGCGTCTTGACAAATTGAGGTCGCCGACTTCGTGGATAATGGTGGCTAAAACGGCATCCGAATGTATCAAATGTTGCTTGGCTTTTTCTTGATTATTCATTGTTATTTTGATTTAAAAGGATTAGAAAAAGAGAAATGAGACGCATCGGACGGACGGCTATAAAACCAACAACCGACAATGCCACCAACAAAAAAACCAACGATAACCGAAGCCGATAAAGTCAAAAACAGGCTAAAAGGCAACAAGCCCATGAAGGTAAAACCCAAACTGAAAAGCCGTGTTGGAATTAAAATGAGCAAAGTGGCATAAAGCGCATTTTTATGCGTTTCGCCTAAGTTGGGCGTCATCAGCGCATACGCACCAACGAGGAATACGCCAAAAATGAGGTGGATAAATAAAAAATAGGGTGCTACAAATGGGCTTGCGGTGATGCCATGTGCAGTGAGAAATTCGGTGATTTTAGGTCCCGAAATCAAAGCACCGTTAGGCGTGTCTATGACATTGATAATCATACCTGCAATAAAACCGCCGATTAAAATACGTTTCGTATTGATTGAGTTTTTCATCATTAAAACTTTTTTATTGTTAATTAATGATGCAAAGGTGCGCTCCACTCAATCCTTAGAATTGTAGAATATTGCTGTTCTTAAAAAATCACCTGGCGTGAGTTCTGTATATTTTTTGTAGGTATGGATAAAATGAGCTTGGTCATTGAAACCCAATTCATAAGCGACTTCGGTCAGTGATTTTTTTTGAAAAATGAGTTTTCGGGCTTCGTTGAGTTTCAATTGCAATTGATAGGTATAAGGGGCTAATCCCACTTCCTGTTTGAATAAACGCAATAAATGAAACTTACTCAAAAAGGCTTCATGCGCCAAATCGTCTAAACTAAACTTGTTTTTATAGTTATTGTCAATAAAAATCCTTGCCCGCGCAACGGCTAAATGTTGCCCTTCTGTTTTGGGGGAAACGGTAGGGGTATCACTGCAATCCAATAAAAAATCATAAACCAAATGCACGGCTTCGTCCAAAGTCATGTCCTTTTCAAAGTGAGAGAGTAATTTATCCACCTTTTCAGTTACAGAAATAGCGGGTTTTAATTGATTGAAAATCGAAAACACTGCACCTTCCTCGATTAAATTATCAATCAAACTGGAATTAAAATTCAGTTGTGCCACCTCCCAACCTGTTTCCGCATGAGGTTTACCCTTATGTAGCAATTGTGGTTTTATAAAAAAGGTATCGCCTTTTTCGACCTCAAATTGTTGTTGACCCACCGTAAAAACACCTTTTCCTTCTTTTATCAAGCCAATTTGATAGTTTTTAGGAAAATAAAAAATGTCATCCCAATGATTGCCACCGAAATGAATGATTGAAAAATCTATCGAATTGTCAATTTTTTTCTTTGAAAAATTGAAAGACTTATTTTGTCGTTTTTTTGACATCTACTCTTTTTGCAAATTAAAACGTTTTGAAGGTTTTTAAGTTTTCAGCCCACAAACAAACCTTTTTTGAGGTAAAATATTGAGTGGGTTTTCTACCCCCTCAGTATTTTCATCTATTTTACAAAAAAAAGAAATTTTAAAAATATGTTTGCATATTATATGTGTGCTTATTATCTTTGTATAGATAATATAGTTTTCATCTTTTAAAAAATAAAAATATGTGGACAAAAACTCATTCGATCGTAACAAAAGCTGTTACAAAAGAACAAATGTGGCAACTATTTTCTGATTTTAACAATTGGCACACATGGGACGAAGGTTGCGAATTTGCAAAAATGGAAGGCAAATTTGAAAAAGGTAATCATTTCACATTGCGTCCCAAAGGTGGTCCAAACGTGAAAATTGAACTGCTTGAAGTTATAGAAAACAAACGTTTTCTTGATGTGACTAAGTTTCCATTAGCCAAAATGTATGACGACCATACTTTTGAAGAAACGGCAAATGGTTTGAAAATCACGCACACCATTACGGTAAAAGGTATTTTGGGATTTTTATGGGTAAAAATTGTTGCTCAAAAATTGGCAGACGCATTGCCTACCGATATGCAGGAACAGATTAACGCTGCCAGCAAATTATAGAATATGGAAAAACAAAAATATTGGATAGCAGTTGTGTCAAAAGAACACACCATGCGGGGCGTTGCAGGCAATTTTATGCAAGTTTGTCACGGCAAACAAGCTCCTTTGAAACGCATGAAACCCAACGATTGGATGCTTGTGTATTCGCCCAAATTGTCAATGGAAGGCGATGTGAAATGCCAATCATTTACGGCAATTGGGCAAGCTATGGACGAGGATGTGTATCAATTTCAAATGACACCCACTTTCAACCCATTTAGGCGCAACATAAAGTTTTACGAATGCGAAGAAACCTCTATCTTACCCCTTATTAACGACCTTGAATTTATACAAAATAAAAAATCGTGGGGTTTTCCCTTTCGTTTTGGCTTTTTTGAAATAAACGAAGCAGATTTTAACCTTATTATGTCAAATATGTTTAAAAATGAAAGCGACAGACAATACATTTAGCGTCGAGAAGACAGAAGACAGTTCGGGTTTTTTGTTGTGGCAAGTGACCAACCTTTGGCAACGAGAAATCAAAAAAGCCTTAGAGCAATTTGGGCTAACGCACTCCCAATATGTCTTGTTGGCGAGTATTCATTGGCTCACTTTGCACAAACAGGAAGTGACCCAAATCGTCCTATCTACCCATACAAAAATTGACCCGATGACGACTTCAACGGTCTTACGCACCCTCCAAAAAAGGGGTTTTATAAAAAGGCAAGAGCATTTGACGGACACAAGAGCCAAGACGGTTGAACTCACCGAAGAGGGTAAAAGGATTACGAAGCAAGCAGTTGTCCTCGTTGAAACATTTGATACGGACTTTTTTTCAGCATTAGGCACTCAAACAAGCGATTTTAATAAACAACTCTTGGTTTTATTGAAGCCGAAATAGAAAGGATACCCCTCAGTATCTTTATCATTTTTAATACAATCAAAAGACAATGAGCGAATTTCTACAATTCAAAACGTGGTTAAAACAGGTTTCTTTCTTGACAGAACAAGATTGCGCCTTATTTCAGCCTTTTTTAAAAACAAAACACGTAGAAGCCAAACACTATTTTTTAGAAGAAAATAAAACCTGTCGTGAAATTGGTTTTATCAATTCGGGTGTTTTCAGGACTTATTATCTTTCTGATGGTAAGGAAATAAATACGCATTTTGCATTTGAAAATGAGTTTGTAGTGGATTACGATAGTTTTTTACAACAAAAAACCAGTCGTTATTTCATTCAAGCCTTAGAAGATGCTGAAATCGTCACTTTTAATCTTGGAACGTTACAAAAAGCCTATAATCAATCTCAAAATTGGGAGCGTTTCGGCAGAATAATGGCAGAATATTCCTATAAAATTACCACAAAACGGGTTGAAAGTTTCCTATTCCTCAATGGTGAACAGCGTTATATGCAACTCATGGAACACGAACCTCATATCTTTGAGCGGATTCCTCTTTATCATATTGCCTCTTATTTAGGACTTGAAAGAGAAAGCCTGAGCCGATTGCGGAAAAAAATTACAGAGAAAAAACGATTGTAACATTTGTCAATTTTTATCCCCGCCAAACATTGGACTTTTGTGTTGTAAAATTTAATTTTTTTCACTTTTAAAAGTTCAACACAATGAAAAAGTTTTTAGTTTCTCTCGTTGCAATTACCTTTTTTTTCAACCTTACTGGTTGTATGGGTCAAAAAAAGCAAGTAGTAATTCCACTTTCATCTACCGCACAAATTGAGGATACCTACACCATTATTTGGAATGGCGTGAGTTTGGCATATCGCTACACCAGTGGTGCATGGGAACGCGACGCCCGCTACGATTATATCTTTGACGTTATCCAAAAACGCTACGATAATAATTGGAAATCGGTTAAAAGCCTTCACCGTATGCACCCCGAATACGATGGCAAAGCGGGTGATAGAGACCAAACCATGTATTTTAATTTGGGTTATAATAACTTGAAAGACAACAAAGTAGAAACAGTTATCAAATCCTCTTTGGGTGATGGTATTGGCAGTTCTGACAAAGAATTTAGAGACCAAGAGTTAATCATTTACCTGAAAGATGTGAGCCTGTTTTCACCTTATAACAAGATAAAAATCACCCAAAAATACAGTTACGAAGAAGGAAAACTGACCGAAACGGTCTTGCTTTCAAAAGAAAAAAATGGGAAAGAGACCCTTTTTATGAAAAATGAAGAAACAGCGTATTTTTACATAAAAGGCAAATTGAGCGGTGCGCCAACGGTTTTTAGATAATCACATCAAAGTATTACCCCCCCTCAGTATTTCGCCGTTTTTTAACGCATAAACGCTTAACTATCTGTTTGATAATCAAGCATTTGTGCGTTTTGCCTTTCAATATTTTTTTATCTCCCAGCCCGAAAAAGGTTTTACAGTTGCACAATTGGGCGTACCATCTTTTCCAATTGCAGGGACTTTTGTTTCAAGACACAAGGCTTCATTTTCGCTTACTTTTGAAACCATTTCTTCGGTGATGTCTCTCAAAGGCACTTTCAAACGGCGCGTCCAAATAGAGTTGGTTTGCCCTGCCGAAGTACCAATATTGATGTAAATAAATCTTTCCTGCGTTGGTCCTTGAATGTTAACGCCTGAAAAATCTATTGAGCCATTGCTGTTTTTTTTCACTTGAGCCACACAATCAAAACACAAATTCTGCCCATTGCCCAATTGAAATTGCTCAATTTCATACTGTGCGCCTTTCCCTTTTTGAATGCCAAAACCGACATCGTTAGGCGTTTTTTCTAAAATAATGCGACATTTCATCATTTAAATCTTGATTTAAAGTTTGGAAATTGGATCTTTTTCTGTATTCTTTAATAACATTAATCCCATTAAAAGGCAAAATTAAGTTTTCTTTTATGGACATTTTATTTTTGTTCACACATTTCTACCCCCCTCAGTTTTTTCACCCTTTTCTACGAAAAACGCTTGACTATCTGTTTGATAATCAAGTCCCGATGCATCAGGATGGTTTTATATACCCTCAGTATTTTCATCCATATATAACTTTTTTATCCTCCCATTCTTTTATTTGTTTTTTAGTTGCCAATCCTCTCCAACTCAATTCAATTCAAGTATTTCAGTCAACAAATTTTTATAATAATCGTGGAGCCACACACAAATATAGGGATATAGGGATAGGGTTTGAAATGGTCGGGTAGATGAAATATTTCTGGGTGACTATCCAAATATCTATCTCTTATATCAAAATCAAGGCGTATGGCTATAAACGTGCACTGTCGTGTAAACGGCACATGAGTTTTCCACGCACTTTTATGGAGGGTGTATTTTCGTGCGAGATACTTTCTTCCGTGTCTGGAAATGTAAGGGTAATATTTTTTATTGGTTCAAAATCGAAATAATCAAATTGAATTACCTTATTTTCCATTAAAGCGATATTTGAAAGTTTATATTGCTAGCTTTTTGATAATCAAGCGTTTGCTGGATTGATATCCATTCACGATACTTGCATTATTCAGTCCCACTACACAAAACCGATATTAGCGGCTCGTTGTTTGTTTTTCACATTTTTCCTTTATTTTGTCTATTGTATTTACACAATAGTATTATTTAAACCTGTAAAAGCTAAAATGAACGGTGATTATGATAATTTTAGAATTGAACTTGCTTTAACTTTGATTGATGCAGGAGCTTCTAATATCCAGTTTACAAGAGAAAGCTGGTTGGTCAATTTCCAAATTGAGGGTCGTAAATTCTACTGCTTTTTCGATGAAGGTATTGACTGTCATCGAGAATTCGGGGAACACTTCTTCTCCCCTCTTGATTGGAGTAAAAAATTATTGGACGAGCTGCGTTACAAATTGCAGAATGACTCAGCTGAAAATATTGAGTAAAATTATCCTAATATGTCATTTTGATTAGTAAAGAAAACGGTGGTTTTCTTTACTACCCTATTTCTTCATATTTGAAGTAATCACACTAAAAAAAATTCTCCGTGAGTGCTCCTTGAGAATGCACAGAAATAGACGCTTTCTTACCTTATGTGAGTGAATACAATAGATAGATTTTAATTTGTATTAATTTAAACAAATGCAGATTAATTTAAACTAATACAGATTAATTTAAATTAATTTACATTTGTTTTGTTATTAAGCTTATCTCAAAAACATTTAGCCAACCACTATTTACCCTATTAGTGCGGTGGAAATTCCCCGATAGATTAATAATCATAGGTAGGTTATGCATGGGTCATTCCAAAATACTGAAACTACGGACCCAGCTTCCAGCAATGGAACAATGGCCTGATTTAAATCGGCAAGGCTAAAAGAGGTTTGGCTACTGGCCTGTCCCAATCCCTCGACGAGTGGGTAGAAAATGCGTTGATACATTCAATCGAACACAACCTCAAACTAAGGCCTTGTTTTTGGGCTTGTAGGCTCGTATAGGCAACACAACCGTATGATAAATAAAGAGCTAAGACTTTGAAATTCTGATTGACTTCCGTTTCGTAGCGATCGGCAAAATTGGAATTACCTCTTAACATAAGTACAGTTAACGAAATATCTCACCCTACCTACCTTTTTTAGGGTAATACAAGAGACACAAAACAGCTATGTCTGCCTTTACCTACTCGAGGCGTATGCTTGCCACTCTTGATGATGAGCGATTGGTTCAGGCCAATTATGAGATGTCCATAACCATTTATGCTCGACAGCTATTCGACAAACACACCCCAGCAACACCCTCCCTATCGAAGCAGGTAATAAAAAGCCTATTCTCAGTATTTTCTCAGTATTCTCTCAATATTTCTCGATATTCGTATTCTTTCGAAAAAGCCCGTTACTATGCAAACGATTCAAGTATTCTCGGTACAATACAATATTCGATACGAAGTCGTGTCGATGAATGACATCGTATTGAGCACCGTAAACCTCAACGAAGCCATCGCAAAGTTTACCGACCTCTCGAAGCCCACGCCCGTAGTCGAAGAGGTCGTTATCCGTAACGATAACGATAACGGCGATGTTTTACAGGTTGCCGAGCGTACCGAGCCGTCGTTCGAGACAAAATCCGATTTTTAGGAGCAAAAAACGAATACCGTGATTAAACTATACGAATACATCAAAATCAGATTATACGTATCCGTTCGAGGAAGTGCTTCTTGTGGGAAGAAAGGTGGTTGAGTACCTTTGTGAGGAATAAAAAAAGGCACGATGGAAAGAGAAATCAGAACAGAATCAACGATGGAGCCCATAATAAAGG
>JANPHO010000615.1:0-5076 GCA_031424515.1 Saprospiraceae bacterium | reverse complement strand
CCAAATACCTCACTCTTAGGCTTACTTTTAATCGCAAAACAAACCCCAAAGGTGCGGGCATCTTTTCGATTAAATTCTTCAACGATTTCATTTTTCAGTTTTACATCTTCAATGGCACCGTCTGTATGCTGCCAATTTAGTTCAATAGCTGCATGGCGTAGATTGATATCGAACTTTCCCAATATACGCTCCCATTCTAAGCGGTCGCTTTCTTCAATACCTTTAATGATGAGTGAACGCCACGGTGTTAAGCATATTTGACCTATTTTAGTGTCTTGACAAAGCTGCGTAATGGCTTCTAAAAAACTCAATTTAAAAAATTCGTTGCGGCGATAAATGCCCAACCAAGTCCTATCACCATAACGATTAAATCCTTCATAATAAGGTAACATGAAGCGCGGGATGACCAGTTCTTCGGAAATAGGGCGGGTGAGAAGGCGGTTTTTATCTGTGATTTCTTTTTGAATAAAATCTTTATCCAACTGACTACCCCCCTCAGTATTTTTAGCTTTTAAAATAAAATCTTCGAGCAGTTGGCTTATATGTGGTATTTCAGTGGAGTAAATCAGCGTATTCCAACAAAACATTTGGTTGGATTTTGGAAGGCGTACATATAAATACCAATAGTGGCTGTGTTGAGAAGCCACAAAGTTGAGGTGCCCCGTAAAAAAAGGTGTAAAACTCTGCTTATTGTCCGAAATATTGATTTTGAGTCGTGGGCGATATTCAAATTGACTTAAAATATCTTGGTACCCCCCCTCAGTCAACCATTCATTGGTATGAAAAACAGATGCTGCTGGGTATGAACTGATGATATTTGGGTACGTTTCAGTATCCACTTCAAAATCAATATTAGCCGTTTTTAAAGCTTTTTGTAGGTATCCACTGTTGTGCAACGATACTGTGGTTAGTAATTGCTGGCGCATACCAATCCGGAAACCCACAATACCTACTTTTTTAGCGGCTTGTAAAAGGGTTGACAGCATACCCACCGATGCAATGCCACCTCTCAAATTAATTTTTATATGATGTTGATCTGCCATTTTTCTTTTTTTATACTCGTGGTACCGCTCCAAAGCGGTGCCATGAGTAGCTGATATTAACCGTGACACCACCTTAGAGCGGTGCCACGGTTTGGATTGCCAAATTCTGTAAAATGCGCTTAATTTCTGGACGGCAACTGCCACAACCCGTTCCAGCACTTGTTTTCTGACAGATGGACTCAAGAGTGTCACAACCACTTTCAATGGCTTTTTCAATATTACCTGAACCGATGGTATTGCACGAGCAGACGAGTTTACCAATGATGGGTTCAGCTGTTTTACCCGAGCGCAACAAAGCCAGACGTTTTTCGGATAATTCAATGCCTTTACTAATTAATTCTTTGAATTCTTGAAATTCGGATTTATCACCGATGAGAATAGTTCCCACCAATTTATCATTGTGGATGATACATTTTTTATAAAAACGCTTCGCTTTATCTATAAAAAGAATCTCTTCATACTCGTTGGCGTTGGTTGCAGGAATCTCGACAATGCCGATAGAGGCAATTTGTAAACCTTCCACTTTCAATATATTCATCGAGGTTGAACCAGTATAAAAACTGCCCTCATCGCCCGAAATATAGCGGGCGCATATTGTCGCCTGTTCTTCGGCGGCGGCAGTAATACCCCACATTTCACGCTCGAATTCAGCTATTTCACCGAGCGCAAATACTGAGGGGTCACTCGTTTGGAGATATGAATTAACCACCACGCCCCGCTGACAAGTCAAGCCCGCACTTTGCGCCAATTCGATATTGGGGCGGGTACCAATGGCGAATAGAACGACTTGACAATCTATTTTACGACCACTTTTGAGGCGTACAGCTTCTACATGTTCAGAGCCATAAAAAGTATTAATTTCATCATTAAAATACGTTTCAACGCCCAAATCACGTATTTCTTCTAGTAAAAGTTGGCTGGCGAGCGTATCCAATTGTCTATCCATGAAACGAGAAGAGCGATTGACCACGATGACTTTCATACCCAATTGATGCAAAGCCCCCGCCATCTCTAAGCCTAATAGACCACCACCTGAAATGACAGCAGTGGGCGTTTCAACGTTTTGAGATTTGAGGTTTTTAGTGATGTTAATCAGCGAATCAGCGTCTAAACGGGTACGCATATTCGATACGCCACTCAACGGGGGTACATTAGGCGGCATAAATGCCCGACTGCCCGTGCCCATTATCAATTTGTCATAGCCGT
Source organism: Saprospiraceae bacterium (assembly GCA_031424515.1). Lineage (GTDB taxonomy): Bacteria > Bacteroidota > Bacteroidia > Chitinophagales > Saprospiraceae > JAAFJT01. The sequence goes on along the minus strand of JANPHO010000615.1, from coordinate 2,827 downwards.
GAATGATACCATTAGCATCGGTGACCGTTTTGGCTTTTAAGTCGATATTTTCAATTCCGTTATTTTTGTGAATGGTAACATTGAGTTGAAACAAATCAGCGTCTGTCAATACTTTCAATTGTTCCCAAGTCTGGGTTTCACTCACATAATCGGGCAGCATGACTCGATTATAAAAGGAGAAAGGTTCTTTACTGAAAACCTGTATGATATCCTCTTGGTTGAGCGTACGATACATTTGCACGAATGACCATGCAGATGCGCCCGACCCAATGATAATAATATTTTCTTTTTCTTTTTGAAATGGCGCAACCTCTACGGCTGAAAACTTGAAATCGGGCTCTTTTGAACGAGGGTCATATAAACTATTCGTCAAATTATTGGCTCTTCCAAAGTTTTTACCCAATATTTTACCCCAATGCATGGGTAAAAACACGAGACCTTCTCGGACATCTTCCGTGATTTTTACTTTCACTTTTACCTCACCTCTATGCCCTTTTATGACCGCTAATTGCCCTTCAATTAAGCTCCTGCGTACGGCATCATTTGGGTGGATTTCAAGGAATGGTTCTGGAATGTGTTGGTTGAGTTTTTTAACCCGACCCGTTTTGGTCATCGTGTGCCATTGGTCCCGAATACGACCAGTGGTGAGTACCAAAGGAAACTCTTTTGACGTGGGCTCTGAGGCGTTTTCATCTGGGCAAGCGTGCAAACGAGCCTTTTTATTGGGTGTAAAAAACTGATTATCTTTAAAAAGGCGTGCTGTCCCCAATGTCGATTCAAGTGAAGCATCCGCTGGATAAGGCCATTGAACGCTGCGTTTTTCTTTTAAAATACTGTAATCCAGCCCTGAAATATCAATATTCGTTCCTTTAGTCAAGGCGGCGTGTTCCAAGAATACCCCCTCAGTATTGAGCTCAAAATTGTCCTTTTTATTATCTTTTTTAAAATAATCAAAATGCTTTTCAAAACCCATTTTATGCGCAAATCGGCATATTATATCCGTATCTGCCAATGCTTCACCAACGGGCTCAGTAAATTTGGAGAGATAAGTGATGCGTCTTTCAGCATTGGTCATAGTGCCTTCTTTTTCTGACCAAGCAGCGGCGGGCAGCACAACATCCGCAAATTTTACAGTATCAGACCGATTAGAAACGTCTTGAACAACCACAAATTTAGCTTTTTTCAAAGCATTTTCAACCGCATTCGCATCCGGCAAACTCACCATTGGATTGGTACATACTACCCAAATGGCTTTTAATTGACCCGTTTCGAGTGCTGCAAACATTTCAGTAGCCGTCAATCCTGGTTTGGGTGAAATAGTGGTGCCACCCCAAAATGTCTGTACTTCATTGCGGTGTGCTTCATTCGCCAAATCACGGTGTGCGGGCAACATATTAGCCAAGCCACCTACCTCACGACCGCCCATGGCATTGGGTTGACCCGTGAGTGAAAAGGGTCCTGCGCCGGGCTTGCCAATTTGACCCGTTAAAAGGTGCAAATTGATGAGGCTCAAATTTTTATTAACGCCAATAACGCTTTGATTAAAACCCATTGTCCACATCGACAAAAAGGCTTCGGATTCCGAAATCCATTGCGCAGCAGTACGAATATCGTCGGCTGGCACATCACATATGTCAGCAGATTCTTCTATGGTGCGTTCAAATATTTTATCTTTTATAGCATCTATCCCTTCAACGTTTTTATTGACAAACTCAAAATTCACTGCTCCTAACTCAAAAAGGCAGCGGGCAATGGCATTCATCAAAGTCACATCAGTACCGGGGCGGATGGGTAAAAATAGGTCAGCCATTTCAGCTGTTTGAGTACGACGAGGGTCAACGACGATGATTTTTACTGAGGGGTTAGCCGCTTTGTGGGCTTCTACGCGGCGCCAAATAATCGGGTGATTCCACGCAGGGTTAGCCCCTGCAACCATCAGTGTATCGCACAACTCAATATCATCGTAACACACCGGAACACTGTCCTCGCCCAATGATAATTTGTAACCCACGACCGCCGAACTCATGCACAAGCGAGAATTCGTATCTATATTATTAGAGCCGATAAATCCCTTTATCAGTTTATTGATGATGTAATATTCTTCGGTGAGGCATTGACCAGATACGTAAAAACCCACGGAATCGGGTCCATATTTATTAATAAGTGTCTTAAAAACGGCAGCAGTTCTGTCCAATGCTTCATCCCACGTAACCCGTTGATGAGGCATAGAGCGATTAGAACGCATGGAAGGGTAAAGGATTCGGTCGGATTTGTCCATGACCGTATAATGCAAGTTCATGCCTTTTGAACACAGCATTCCTTTATTGGAGGGGTGATTGACATCGCCCTCTACTGTTATCTTACCGTTGGAATGTTTATGTGCAATGATTCCGCAGCCAACGCCACAGTAGCAGCAAGTAGTGCTAAATTGTTGAGTAGTTGACATGATTTTTTGATATTTTATCTTGCGTGTTTAGTATTTTGTTTATCGGGTTTCGATACACAAAACCCGAAACTCGATAAACGCATAAAAAAGGCAGCAAACATTGGGTTTGAATCCCAAATAAATTATGTGATTGGTTTGATTTGGTATCGTGCTCACTGCCTTAAACTATGTATAAAAACCAATTATATCCGAGTTCATAAAATGGCAGCAAAGTCAAATGACTGAATCTTCTGCTTGCTGCCATCATCTAATACTAAAGAACCAATTAATACTTGTTTGTCGGTTCCTATTTGTTTTCTCTTTTAATTCTACTTTGGCACTCTACCAAACCCGTGTCACCGCTCTAAGCGGTGGCACGGATTTTAAGTCAAAATTTAGTGT
>JANPHO010000614.1:0-1528 GCA_031424515.1 Saprospiraceae bacterium | reverse complement strand
AAAGAAAATTAATATATCTAAAAATATAACTAATTTGATTACAATAAAAATGTTTTCAAAAATATTTAAATAAAAATAACTAATTTGATAATTATTATTATCTTTGTATCATATTAGTGAAACAATATAAAGATATTATAAACATTGGCGTAAGATGCTTGACTTTGCCGCCTAATCATCAAAAACATTTGAAACTTATAATCTCTTAAACCCTTTAAATCATATTTTTTTTGCGTTAGGCTTTCGTAGTTTAATGTAAGTTTGGTCTTATTTAAATTAAAAACGGCTTTGTGGACGCACAAAGCCGTTTTTTTTCGTAGCGCGGAACCTCCAGTTCCACCACAGTTTACACTCTTTAACCTTAAGCCAAATATTTCCCCACGATTGGCATTCTACGTCCAGAACCAAAAGCTTTTGAGGATACCCGAATAACAGGCGCTGTTTGCTCGCGCTTAAATTCATTGATATTCACCATGCGTAACACACGCGCCACTAAAGCCTCATCAAACCCCATTGCCACGAGTTCTTTGGGGCCCTGACGTTTTTCAATGTACTGATAAAGTACTTTATCCAAAATATCATAATCGGGCAAACTATCCGAATCTTTTTGACCAGGGCGCAACTCGGCAGAAGGTGGTTTTGTGATGGTATTTTGGGGAATTATTTCACCATCTTTATTGATATACCTCGCTAAATCATATACCTGTGTTTTATATACATCGCCCAGAACAGCCAAACCGCCGCACATATCGCCATAAAGCGTACCGTAACCCACTGCCATTTCAGATTTATTCGACGTATTCAAAAGGATATTGCCAAATTTATTTGAAAAAGCCATCACAAGCATACCTCTTACACGCGCTTGCAGATTTTCTTCAGTAATATTAAAAGGCAATCCGAAAAAGTGGTTTTTCAAGGTACCCATATAAGCCTCATACATCGGCTCGATAGGCACAATATCGTATTGAATCCCCAATTTTTCAGCCAATTGTCGAGCATCATTCACCGAGTGATCGCTTGAAAACTGAGAAGGCATCAATAGGCACCTTACATTATCCGCCCCCAACGCTCGGGCAGCCATAACTGCCACCACAGCAGAATCAATCCCGCCCGATAAGCCTAAAATAGCCTTTTTTAAGCCTATTTTACGGAAATAATCCTGAATACCGACTATGAGCGCATCGTGAATGAGCTTTACAGAGTCATCTTTGGGTTGTTGTTTTTCAATACCACCTTTCATTACTTCGTCTAACTCATACACGCGTAAACACTCCTCAAAAAAGGGCATTTCATCAAATATTTTTCCATCGGGCGAAATGACCAGTGAGCCGCCGTCGAAGATAACATCCGTCTGTCCGCCCACAATATTCGAATAAAATAAAGGCATTTTATAACGTTCCACGTTGGAGCGTACAGTGTGCAAACGCTCGCCTGCGTGGTCATATGCAAAGGGTGAAGCCGAAATATTGATGATAAAATCCGGGTTTTGCGGCATCATTTCATCCAAAGGGCATATTTTATAGAGCGG
>JANPHO010000613.1:0-2492 GCA_031424515.1 Saprospiraceae bacterium | reverse complement strand
ACAAATAAACTTATTTTATTTCTCTACAATTAATTTTTTTATTGTGAAGTCACTTGCAGTTTATGAATTATTAAAATTCAATATCTAAAACTCATTTAAAATCAATTAATTATACATATAATCACATTTGTTAAAAATTTTAAACTCTATTTTTACAAATAAAAACTACCTATCTCAAACCTGCTTATTAATTGTTACAAACTTTTTTTTGTATTGATTTAGTTTTGTAAATTCTTAAAATGTTTATTTATTCAGCTTAAAACCCTTGTTTCTTTTGTATTGATTTAGTGTAAAAATTTCAAATAGGGGTATTTCGAGGGGAGTTTTAGCTTATAAAAAAACTTGTAACAAGCACAATAATTATCGATAAACAGGTATAAAATTCAAGATTAATATTGTTAAAATTTAAAGGAGGAATATTTTATTTCGATTGATGATACAAAGATATAGTGCAAAATTCCTGGGTATCTGAATTTTTAGTATTTCAGATACTTATGCATTTTTAATGTTTTTTTTTAATGTATTTTCGTTAAAAAATCGACTTTATATGAAAAAATACTAATACAAACGACTTTCCTATGTACTCCAATCCCAAATATTTGATTTTCAATAAGTTACATTTTATTAAAATTTAGTAACTGTAAAAATTCAATATTACCCCTCAGTATTGCATCAATTCCTAAATAGAATTTTAAAAATTTACAATAATTCTTACAAAACAGAATTTTTAAAAACCTATACTCAAATAAAAAATAAAATAAAACCCTTTCCATTTTGAAGTATTTCACCTAATTTAGCTTCATAACTCGTTCAAATACAGCATATTATGAGAACTACCTTCTTCAAACTTTGGGTACACGGCATAGTCCATGTCGCCGAAAATAGCGTATTGATTGACCCTCATTTAGAGGAACTCTTATACCTTGAAATGGAAAAAAGGCTCATCGAGCAAGGGTGCGAAGTAGCCGCAATTCGTGGTCAAGCCGACCATGTACATTTTCTTTTTAATCAAAACCCCTTACTTTCACTGCATGAAACAATTCGCTTTGTTCAAGGCATCTCGCAAAGGTGGTATCACGTAAACGATAGGCTCTCGGGTGCCTATAAATTCAAATGGGAAGATGGCTATATGGCATATTCGGTGAGTGAATCAAATTTTCAAAAAACGCAGCAATTTATTGATAATCAAAAAGATATACACCTAAAAATAAACTACTATGAAGAACAACAGCAACTCAATTATTTCCATAAAGTAGATATTCAAGATGATACACCTGATTCAGAATTAAAATTATTTAAGAACTCTTTTGACTTAAAACACAATTAAAAACAGTATTTTTAGGATTATATTCTCAATGAGTTTTTAAGAATTACCGCAACCATATTCCTATTTTCATCTTTAAATTTCATACTAATGGATCAACGCATCATCAATCTTTACGACGAATACACCCACAGGCCCCTCAGTAGAAAGACCTTTTTAAAACGCTTGATACAAATTACTGGTAGTTCAGCCATGGCAATGTCACTTTTACCCATGCTGGAGTCTGACTACGTTAAAACTGACCTTACTGGCGCTGACGACTTATTCACCGAGTACATCACTTACGCCGGTGCAAGTGGTGAAATGAAAGCCTACGTAGCGCGTCCAAAAGAGGAAAAGCCCTACCCTACTGTCATTGTTATCCATGAAAATAGAGGATTGAACGCTCATATCGAAGACGTAACTCGTCGGGCAGCCCAAGCAGGTTTTTTAGCCATCGCACCTAATGCGTTAGCACCTTTAGGCGGTACACCCGAGAATGAAGATGATGCCCGTAAAAAGTTCACTGAGCTTAAGCCAGAGGATAATTTGAAAAATTTCGTCAAAATATTTGATTATCTGCCATCTCGCAAGGACTCCAACGGCAAATATGGCTGCGTGGGCTTCTGTTGGGGTGGCGCAATGTCTAACAGCTTGGCTGTAAATGTGCCCTCGTTGAAAGCTGCCGTTGCTTTCTATGGTCGTCAAGCAGAAGCTGCCGATGTACCGAAAATAAATGCTGCGTTGCAATTGCACTATGGCGCACTCGACGAACGCGTCAATGCAGGGATTCCGGCTTTTGAAGATGCCCTCAAAAAGAACAATAAGCCTTATGAACTGTACATTTATGAAGGTGTCAATCACGCTTTTCACAATAATACATCCGCTGCTCGATACAATGAAGTTGCGGCAAAATTAGCTTGGGAGCGTACTATTGCGTTTTTTAATAAGCATTTGGTTTAAAATAATTACACTTTTGAATAGTATCTGAGGGGTACGTGTATATTCTAAAAAAACGGTAAAATCCTAAGCAATTCATTATATTTGCTTAGAGCATGTTTAAAAATTTAATTCTACTAATGAAAAATATTCGGAATAATATTTTTCATTAAAAAATGAGCATCGGCGCATAAATTTGATAAAATTTTCCACAATAAAATCAATATTTATGCAAACTCAATTCAATGAA
>JANPHO010000612.1:0-1878 GCA_031424515.1 Saprospiraceae bacterium | reverse complement strand
CAATTCTGTTTTTATGGAAGTCTCTACCGTCCAACCTTTTTTATCACCCCATTCAAAACGCTTAGTAAGCCCCGAAAAAATCGCTAAACCCAAGTTAGTAGAGTCTCCAATAGTAGAAAAGCGGTTCAAATCCCTTCTACTCAAAGCTATTTCAGTAAAAAACTGAGCCGTGGGTGAAAGTTGGTAATTCATACCCAACGACATCATTTGTTGCTGATTCGGGGGTGTGAGCTTTTTTATCGGCTCAAAATTGCCTCTCAAAATGCCATTTTCTGGCGCAATCCATTGATATACGCGCCCATTCACAGCCGTTGGCACTTGGATATAATTGCCTTTGCCTTCACCTACAGGCGTGAAAGTGGCGGTATATTTTGCGAAATCGGGATTCTCGGAATAGACAAGGATTTTGGAATACAAAATCTGATTAACAACTGTATCCACCAAACGATATTGCACCCTGTCGCTCCTAAAACCATCCTCGGTGGCTTTTATACTGAGGGGGGGATTAATGTCGAAATCATTTCCTGAACGGCGCAACACGGCTCTATCCACGGAATCCAAAGCCTGAGTGCCCGTCGAATTTTTGGAATCCTGTTCGGAATACACGCTAAAATTGAGGCGTAAATTATTGATTTTCAATTCATTATAAAAAGAAGCCGTCGAGCGTAAATAACTCTGGTCGGCATATTCAAATTCGACAACAATGCGCGAATCTTTAGTCACCAACCGTTTGGGAGTAAAGACAATATCACCCCGATTATAGTCCATCACATAATCATTTTCATCGCCCCGAAGCAATAATTTACCATCAAAAAACACTTTTTCTGTACCCGATAAAATGACAAAAAACGATGCCCCCTCAGTACCAAACAGTTTATAAGGGCCTTGATTGCCTTCTTGGGTCGGTAAAATATTACGGGCAAATTTGCCGCGCGCAATACCTATGTTGACTTTTGTAAAACTTTGCGCCGTTCGGGTTGTGGTCAACGTTTTTTTTAATAAAAAAGGGGCATTATTGGTGAAAGATAAACCTTGCAGCTTTTTGGAATAATTTAAAAAATAAGTATTCGCAGGGCGATTCAGTTCGTAATCACCGGCTACCAAAGTATTAGCGCCTTTTTTAAGTTGGATAAATATTTTATCTATTTCACGCAACGATTGGGTATTCCCTTCGGCTTGAATTGGTAAATTATTATCGGTCATAGAGGCTAAAATTTCCAAATCTCCCAGTTTGCCCGCCAAATTGAGGTTAAAATTCTGATTTACTACAAGATTTTGAGCATTTCCGATGGAAAGTCCTTGTGTATAATTGCCATTATACTCCAATCCTTTTTCAAAGATGGGCTCATTGCGCCCCCCCTCAGTACTATACTCAAATTCGACAGGTATAGTAGGGGCTGAAGGGTCTAATTGAGTGGAATCAATCCGCAGAAATTTCTTTTTTAAGTTAAAAGGAAAAACTCGGTAGCTGATGAAAATCGAATCGGATGGATAGGCATTTGAATTTTTTAAAAGAATAACATTATCCCTTATTTTAATATTTTGAGTATCTTTAAAGGGTGTATTTTCACTATATTCTATTTTAAAAGAATTAGGAACGATAGAAAAGGAATCTTGAACAAGGGTGTCACCACTTATTTTTACCTTTGCGAATCGTTGATTACTGAGGGGGTACAATTCTGAAGGTTGTTGCGCTAAAGCTATGAATGGTAAAAGTAAAATATACACAAAAAGCCCTTTTTTAAAATGCTCTGCGCTTTTAAAAAATAGGTTATATTGGTATTTTACTTTTAGTAGAATAATTAACATAGTCTTTTAACGTATTTTATTTTAAAATATCGTCATTTTGAAATAATTAATATGTAATAAGTGTCGGAG
>JANPHO010000611.1:0-6004 GCA_031424515.1 Saprospiraceae bacterium | reverse complement strand
TAGCACTTTATATAACCCGTGTCTCAGCTCCAAGCGGTAGCACGGATTATAAGTAAAAATTAGGTTCAAATCCGTGCCACCGCTTGGAGCGGTGACACGAGTTAGATACAGAATACACCATATTTTTAAAAAATTCATCCTATTTAAAATCCTCTTCAATATCCCGCCAAAGCGTGTGGTAATGATAAATTCCTTGGTCACGATTCGTAAATTCAATAACACAAACAGGGCTTTGTAGGCGATAATAATGCAATTGTGAAACATCGTCGCTGCCCATCCATGTGAAATACATATCCTTTAAATGCAGCCTAATTTTAGCCATTTTTGCGGCTGCTACTGAGGGGGTCAAGTTACCAACCCATGCCTGAATAATACCTTCAACCATAGCTTTTTGAGCCTTATTCATTTCATTATAGCTGACGCCTTGTTTTTGAGTTAGGAATGCTTCATTCCCTTTTTGCACCATCACATCAGCATCTTTGGGATGCTCACTTAATGTTGCTTTTTTCTTTAAAACGGGTGTAAAACTGTTAAAAAGAGTCTTACCAAAAGCATCTTCTTCGTACATAATGTAGCGCCCTGCATAAGCCCCTTCAGTCATTAAAGCCGGATTGACACCGGTGAACATGGGCGTACAAGTAATGCCTTTTATTGAAAAAGTCATGTTTAATGAAATGTGATGCCCCTCAAATTTGAAAGCCCAAACCGTCCCCTCAGTAGGTTCACCAAATACTGAAATCCAATAATTTTCATCGCCATATCGCTCTGCAATCGGACTCTTTGCTGCCGAAAGTCGCTGATGCGTTGCTTCATCATATTGCATAATAAAAAGCATTTTTTGGTAGCCTTGTTGACTCAAAACGGTTCTCAAAAGAGCGTGTATTTTTTGCCGTTGTTCAGCATTAAGGTCTTTAAGCCACGCCCCTTTTCGCGAGACTTGTCCATTCGGCAGATTCGACCATTTTAACCTAAATGAATCCGTGAGCGATAACTGTGCTTGCATTTTTAATTCGGGCGTTAATGAGCTTAAAAATGCCTTTGCCGCCGCCACTGTTTCCTTGGAATCAAACGGCGATTGGGCTTGTGTTTTAAATAAAAAGGAAAAAAAAAGGAAAAAGAGGATGGATTTTTTCATAGTTAAAGAGTCTGTTTAGTTATTTGATAATTAATGAGAGGCGAATTTATTCGTTCCTAAAAAAGTCAAAAGCGGAATTGCTGAGGACTAATAAAGGTAAAATATAAAAAGCGGTTTTACGCTCAACACCTCCAATATTCTTCCAAACGGCGCTTTTCACCCTTTTAAAAACAAAAAAAAATCCGCAACTTTTATGCTGCGGATTCATGAGAAAGCTATGTAGTAAAAAACTTGCTATACGTAATTAAATTTTCAGATTCTCTTGTCCTATTTTTTCAAGACTGCGCATCATAAGGTAAAAAACCAATGATTCGTCGCGTCCATGAAGTCCCAATCTATTATTCGTAGTTTGGAGCAAACGAGCATAAATAGTCCATAAAACACTGAATTTGGCTTCTACTTTCAATACTTTTTGACGGAAAGTACGGATATAATCGGCTTTGGTATAATAACATTGTTCAATCCACTGATTGTAAATATCCTCCTTGTAGGCATTCTTAGTCTGCAATGATTCCCATAATTGAGCGTGAAATTCAATCAAAGGTTCGCTTTGAGCTTCAAAAAAATCTTCAAAAAAATGGATTCCAAAATCCTGCGTGGAATGATACAATAAACAATATTCAAAAAAACGAGTGGCTTCTTCTAAGCACATTCCCGCCGCCTCCGCAAAGCCCAAATGCATCTGCATGGCTGTTGCTAAAATTTCATCCATCGTCCAATTATCGCCCTTTTGAGCCATAAAATCCAAGATAACTTCGCTCGAAGATTGAAAATGCCTTTCAGCTATGGGCAAACCCACAGCACCACCCCAAAAGTGTTCATCAATGGAATATTCCATTAATTCAAGTGTATTATTGACTTTAAAATCTGATTTTTGTGAATGGCGAAGAGAGGGATTTAATGCGAAAAAAGTCTCAAAATGTTCCCTCAAATTAGGAATAATAAGCGTATTTTTAAACTCCGAATTGCACCGAAAATACAGACAGATGTTCGCCCCTCCTTTATTCGAACGTTCCCAATAATACCTTTCAATTATCCCCGCTTGAGTAAGGGAATCCACGAAAGGTTTGATGCATTTTGTTAAAAAATGTAACCAAGGCTCGCTATAATTAAGACGGGCGACCACCCATTCTGTTGAAGTTTTGGTTATAGACATTGTAAATTGTAAGATGTAAGATTCGCTTATTTTAGTAAGGCTCGTATGATGCCTAATAGGCAAAATCTCAGCCAAAAGGCTTCATCCAACGTCACAATACTGAGGGGGTGTTAGATATTTTGTTTTATCAATTTTAAAACACAACTATTCAACCTCTTATAAATGTTTGATTTTCAATATGTTTTAAAAAATACCCTTAATTGGGTAAGCCGCTCAACATAGAAACGACGCAATTCGGATAGCTTAAAAACCCATTCAGGTGTCACAAGTTCCCCGATTATGTCTTCAGTGTACCAAGGAGACAAGATATGGTCAACTGGGTTGATTAAAGTATGGTTATTCTGATTGGTTACTAAAATTAGTAAAAAAGATTAAAAATGTTGATATTTTCACGATTTCAAGATTTGAGTCTATATTTGTAATTTACAATCCGTGCCATCCCGAATTCGAGATGACACGGTTACTAAACATCTTTTTAATGAAAAAAATTACTCTTTTCTTATACTTTATTTTATCTCTAAATTATGCTTTTTCACAAGGTAAAAGCGATAAACTGCTGATAAAACTCTTAAAAAGCCATCCCGATAAATTCGGTATGATACTGAAAGAGCCCGAAAAATATCGGGTTCAAATCGTTTATACTCAAATAGATAGAGGTAAGGATAATGTCCCTCATTTCAAAACGTATCGCTATCGTTTGAATAAGGATGAGTATTTTTACCCCGCTTCCACAGTCAAATTCCCTGCTTGCCTTTTAGCCTTAGAAAAACTTAATCAATTGAATATCAAAGGATTAAGCAGACAATCGCCTATGCAAAATGACTCCATTGAAAAAGGGCAAATCAGGAAATATACTGACCCCACCAATACCGAAAATCACGGATTGCCATCTATGGAGCATTATATTAAAAAGATACTTTTGGTGAGTGATAATGATGCTTTTAACCGCCTTTATGAGTTCATGGGTCAAGAGGCTTTTAATGAAACGCTCTATAAGAAAGGGTATAAAGATTTGAGAATTGTGCACCGCCTATCTGTGCCTTTCACGCGGGAACAAAATAAACGCTCCAACCCAGTCAAATTTTTGACCCCTCCAGAGGGAAGTCTCGAACCTATTTACACGCAGCCCATGCTGGTTTCTAATAAATTATATGAGCCTAAAGCACCTATTAAAATGGGGAAAGGATATATGGTTGCGGGTAAAAATTATTACGTCGGCGACTCATTGGTCAATGAACCCTTTGATTTTACTTATAAAAACTATTTCGCCCTTGAGAATCAACAGGCAATATTGAAAGCCTGTCTTTTTCCAGAAAGTGTAAAGCCAGAGAACCGTTTTAATTTAAAAGAAGATGATTATCAATTTCTCTATAAATCTATGAGTATGTCGCCGCTCGAAAGTCAATGCCCTGCTTATCCCGATAAAGACAGCGCTGGTGCATGGGATTCATATTGCAAGTTTTTGATGTTCGGTGACTCAAAAGCACCCATGCCTAAAAATATCCGCATTTTTAATAAAGTAGGCGATGCTTATGGTTTTTTATTGGATAATGCCTATATCGTGGATTTTGATAAAAAAATTGAGTTTATGCTTTCAGCCGTCATTTACTGCAATTCCGATGGTGTTTTTAATGACGATAAATATGACTATGAAACCGTCGGCTTCCCCTTCATGGCTCAATTGGGTAAAGTCATTTATGATTTTGAAACGCAGAGAAAGCGGAAATTTAAACCCGATTTATCACGATTTAAATTCCAATACTAATAGAAGATGGGTGATAAGGGATGGTTGATGAGTGATTATCACCTATCACCCATCTCTTATCACTCATTTTGAAATCACCTATCTTAAATCTTAACACATTTTAGCATTGCGAAGGCGATTTATTAAAATTTTAACATAGATATTCTTATTTTAATAAAACACTAACTTAGTCATAACTACGCTTAACACACGACCTGCCGTTCTTTGTATCATCAATCCGATACAAACCAATTTCTCTTAACAGTCAAAAAGACAATTCAATTATGACAAAGAATATCGTTTTAACCAGCTTGTTTTCTTTTATCGCTTTCGTCACTATCAACGCTCAAAATGCAGCAGGTCTTCGCATCGGGACTACATGGAACAACGTCACTTCAAAAGATTTGAGTGGTACAATTGATTTTAAAACCATGTCAAGTGCATCATTTGGGGCATTTTATGAAATTAATTTAGGTCATAATTTTTCAGTTCAACCTGAGATAAACTACAATGAAAAAGGTTTTAAATCAGATATTGGAAAAGATTTTACTTTGTTCGGCGTTAATTTACCAGTGGGCGCAAGTGCTGTAAGTGTGATAAAATATGTGGATGTACCTGTTTTGGCGAAGTATAAATTCGGAAATACTGAGGGGGTGCACGCTTACGTTATGGCAGGACCATCTTTGGGTTATGCCATGAATGGTACGATTGATACCCGTGCAAAAGTGCTAATTGATATAAAAGTGGCAAGCACACCGATAGATTTGACTTCAAATAACTATAAGCGTATGGAAGTTGCAGGTGTTATCGGTGGTGGCGTAGAATTGCCAATTGGTGATAAAGCTAAATTATTCGCGGATGTGCGCTACTCAAAAAGCTTGATGGATGTGTACGAATTACCTGTGACAGGCTCAAGATTGCGCAATCAAGGTTTCGGTATAGGTGTGGGTTTTGCGGTTAATTTGAAATAAGATATAAAGTGCCATTTTCTGAGTGCCTTGTTCCAAGTGCCGTGTGCCATTAAATCGAGTGTACTTAAAACGGCACTTGGCACATGGAACGAGGCACATAATAAAATAAAAAGCTAAAGTCTTGAATCCTTTGGAGCTTTGTTTGGGATACCTTCGAGTAGAAATGCTCGGAGGTTTTCTTTTTTTAATGGAATAGATAGTTAAAAAAGATAAAACAACTATCTTTGCGCCGTTTAAAAAAAGTTAATTAAAGATATAACTCAACCAATTATGAATCAATTTGATTTAATTATCATAGGAAGTGGCCCTGGCGGTTACGTGGCAGCTATTAGAGCATCACAATTAGGCTTAAAAGTGGCAGTGATTGAACGCGAATCGTTGGGTGGTATCTGCCTGAATTGGGGTTGTATTCCCACTAAAGCTTTATTAAAAAGTGCTCAGGTTTTTGAATATCTCAATCACGCAGGGGATTATGGCATTTCAGTAAAAGAAGTTTCGGCTGATTTTGGGGCTATGATTGGTCGCTCCCGCAACGTGGCTGACGGCATGAGCAAAGGCGTACAGTTTTTAATGAAAAAAAATAAAATCACAGTAATCATGGGTAATGCCCAATTACTGAGGGGTAAAGTGGTGGAAGTAACGGATGCAGAAGGTAAAAAAACGCTTTATTCTGCACCACACACGATTATCGCCACGGGCGGACGTGCTAAAGAATTGCCTAATCTGAAAATTGATGGTAACAAAATCATTGAATATCGCAAAGCTATGAGCCTTCCAACGCAACCTAAAAGCATGGTTGTGGTCGGTGCTGGTGCAATCGGTGTTGAATTTGCTTATTTCTATAGTTCTATCGGTACGAAAGTTACAATCGTTGAATTTATGGATCAAGGTCTCGTACCGCGCGAAGATGAAGACATTTCAAAGGAATTGACTAAGATTTATAAGAAAAAAGGCATTGAAACACTGGCTGGTACATCAGTTGAATCAGTTGATACTTC
>JANPHO010000610.1:0-4229 GCA_031424515.1 Saprospiraceae bacterium | reverse complement strand
ATGATTATTGGAAATCGCTTAGCTGCATAGTCGCTTACGCTCCACTTAGCCACCGATTTTACAGATATTGACTGATTTGCACTGATTTTTTAAAATTACATGTAAATCAGTGTAAAATCAGTCGGTTTCAGTGTAATCAGTGGCTAAACGGAGCGTAAGCGACTATCTGGCTTAATAATTACGATTATTGATTTATAAAGTAAAGGCTGAACGTTTCAAGCGTTCAGCTTTTGCTTTTATTAGAAAATGGGGCTACTTTTGAACGGTGAACATAGTTTTAAAAAAATCGTAAAACCTATCATGCACACTTTAAAACAACTTTTAACGGTTTTTCTAATATTATTTTCCTCGCTTTGCTTTGCTCAAAATGGGCATTATTATATCCTTTTTTCGGCGCGTTTCCCTTCTTTACGTCCGTTTTCAATAGGTGGCCACGCATTTATCACTTGGCGCAGTGAAGATTCCACACAGAATAAAGAAGAGCAATTTACGTATGGCTTTTTTCCTAAAAAAGGAGGTGGTATCTTCAATAATACTGAGGGGGCACTCATGGAAGGCTACGTCAAAAACAGTAATCGGGAGCGATTAGTCCGTCGTTTTATCATTGAAGTAGATAGCGCCTGCTATCACGAAACCTTAGAAACTGTGGGCAAATGGCAGAAGCAAACGTACAATCTTTTTAATAGAAATTGTGTTGACTTTTTAGATGAAATGTCCTTAAAATTGGGTTTAAAAACACCTAAAACCAAGATTTGTATATTCCCACGAAAGCCTCAGCGGTATATAAAATTGCTTAAAAAATCGAATCCTACTCGAATTACTAAAAATGAGTATCTGGAAAATGTCCGAATCAGGATTTTACGCAAGGAGGAGGTGAAACATGAGGAAATGGAAGTGGAGGATTAATTAAAAAGATTTTAACCCATAATATACTAATCTATAGCTGCGTTAGTCAAGAAATTAAAACTTAAAATCCATATTAAAATGAATCAACGTACATTAATTCTTTGTTTTTTTATCACGTCTGCAATTTCTTCTTTTGCACAAAAAGCAATTCGACGAAACATTTATTTTGAAACCAATCAATCCGTTATTTCTGCTGAATCACAAAACTATCTACGTTCCTTATCGGACACCATTAAAAAATATCCCTCTTATTCGGTAGAATTGAAAGGGCATACTGATGCCGACGGTTCAAACACTTTTAACCAAAACCTATCAGAAAAAAGGGTAAAAAGCGTTAAAACGGCTTTAGAAAGTAATGGTATTTTACCGACAAATATCTCAATTGCTGCTTTGGGTGAAACTGCTCCCGTATTAGACAATAATAGCGAAGAGGGAAAGCAACGCAATAGACGGGTCGAACTATTGATTACTATTTACCCGCCAAACAGCAATGTGGTAACTTCTTCTGTTGCCAAACCATACGAAAACATTTTGCAGCTTTACAAGGATTTGGGACAGACCCCTCAGTATTTCAAGATAAATACAGCCCGCGATACGACAATTAAAGGAGCAAAAGGCACTTCCATTTTTATCCCAAAAGGTGCATTTCAAGGTGCGCCCTCCAATGCCATAGTTGATTTTAGGTTAAAAGAAGCTTATAGTTTTGCTGATATTATCGCTGAAAATCTGACGACTCATTCAGGAGATAAGCTTTTACAGACAGGCGGCATGTTTTACGCTGATGCTGTTTTTAATAACCAATCATTGAGTTTAAAAAAGGATTTGCAAGTCACTTTCCCAACTAAAGAAAGTAAAATGGAAGGGATGCAGCTTTTCACTGGCGAGCGAGATATGAAGCAGAATGGGCGAATTGATTGGAAAGCGATTAACAATCCAAGCCAACCAAAGCAATTTGATGATGATACACTGACAATTTACGAAGGCAGTAATGGCTTTGACCCTTATCTCATTTCAGATAAAAACGGTCATATTAAATTTAAAGACCTTCTCGATACCTCCAATTCTCGCCCTAATCAATTATTCACTCGTGCCATGGATGAAAAAAATAAACCCATTTTAGTACCAAAGCAAGGTATCACTAAAGTCGGTTCGGCACTTGCTTTTTTTATGCTCAATAACAAAGATTACATGCAAAAAAGCGTTTTAGAAACCCATAAAGCAACTTTCAAAGAGGTTTATGATTACTACAACGTAAAAGACTTTGAAGATTTAAAACGTCAAAACGACGTTTCGTGGGATAGTTTGATTGATGTTAGATTTAATTTTATGAAATATGGTGCTATTTCAAAAGAAGCATATTTACAGAAAAAAGATAGTGTAGATAAGGTAAATGCAAGAATTGCAAGGGAGATGCAACAAATACATGAATTTCAGAAAACCTACGCTTTACCAAAATTAGGCTGGATAAACTGTGACCGATTCTATAATTACCCTCAAAGTCAATTAGTAGTCATCAAAACGCCTGATTTTAAATGGACTTGGACAAGCAGTTCAACTCTAATTTTAAAAAAAGATAAACTTGCGATGAGTACTTCATCGACAGAATTTCAAAAAGTTCCAAAGAACCAAGAAGCTGTTGTTGTTGCTGTGAAAGTAGAAAATGGACTATCTTACTTAGCTTTGCATCCTATTTTAACAGATAATATCGCCCTTAATTTGGAATATAAACAAATGTCCCCAGAAGAAATAAAGGAACAACTTAAAAAACTGGATAATTGATATTTTAAATTAAAAAATAACTTTAAGTACCATACCCCTCAGTATTTCACGTAAAATACTGAGGGGTTCTTTTTTACTTTCCTTACCTTCGCCCAAAATTTAAATCCTGTTTTATGAAAAATTTTAAAGGAATCGTCTTTGATATGGACGGTGTGTTGGTGGATTCTGAACCGTTGCACATTGATGCGTGGAATGAAGTTTTTGGCGAATTTGGGCACCATTTTGATACGGAATGGTTTCATCAATGGATTGGTGTTTCGGATAGAAATTTTACGCTCAAAATTGTTGAGCAATACAATATCCCGACCGATGCGGATACACTTTTAAAAGAAAAACGCCGCGTTTTTGAAGCTAAAATTGTTCAAGGCGTTCCTTCTCACACGGGCGTAAAAGAGCTTTTACCTTCATTAAAAGACCTAAAATTGGCAGTGGCAACTTCCAGTAATCGAAGTGGGGCGATGATTAGCTTAAAAGGAGCTCAATTATTCGATTTTTTTCAATCCATTGTCACTGCTGACGATGTTGTGAATCATAAACCCAATCCCGATTGTTACTTAAAAGCGGTTGAAAATTTGGGTTTACTGCCTTCGGATTGCATCGGCATCGAGGACTCTGTTTCGGGAATTAAGGCTGCAAAGGCAGCGGGTTTGTTCGTAATAGGGGTAGCCACCTCTCTCCCAGCCCATTATTTGACGTACGCTGACTTGGTTTTAGAAAATACTGAGGGGGCTATTCGGTGGATTTTGGAATAGGATTTTATCCATTTTTACCAGTATCTTGCGCCTTTTTTCACCCATAATTTTATGAAATGACCACGCAACCACAATCTAAAGAAAGACTATTTACCCAATATCAAGTGTTTATGATAGCCATTTTAGCTATTTTACAATTCACAATTATATTGGATTTCATGGTATTATCGCCACTCGGTGCCATGCTTCTGGAGAAACTGAGCATTACGACTTCACAATTCGGCTTAGTGGTATCGGCTTATGCTTTTAGTGCGGGTGCATCGGGCTTTTTAGCAGCGGGTTTTGCTGACAAATTCGATAGGAAAAAGATTTTAATGTTTTTTTATGTCGGTTTTATCATTGGCACATTCCTTTGTGCCATTGCCCCAAATTATGAGCTTTTATTGGCTGCACGCATCGTTACGGGCATTTTCGGTGGGGTGATTGGTTCAATCAGTCAAGCCATTATTTCGGATTTATTTAAACTTGAAGTGCGGGGCAGAGTCATGGGTTTTGTGCAAATGGCATTTGCTGCAAGTCAAGTTTTGGGTCTTCCGATTGGGCTTTTATTAGCGAATAGCTTCGGTTGGCACGCTCCTTTTTGGATGATTGCTATTTTTGGGGTATTTTTGGGATTCGTTATTATGGCGTACATGAAACCCATAAATGAGCATTTAAAAATACAGACTGAGAATAACGCTTTCAAGCACCTTATCAAAACCATTTCACAGGTCAGCTATTTGCGGGCTTTTTTAGCGACATCGTTATTGGCAACGGGCGGTTTTATGTTGATGCCTTTTGGTAGCACTTTTG
>JANPHO010000609.1:0-12924 GCA_031424515.1 Saprospiraceae bacterium | reverse complement strand
TGGCGAAAAAGCATTCAAACAAACGGGTAACTGGTTGCCAGATGAGACTCTTGACATCATCAGAGATTGTCTTATCGGTATCAAAGGACCTTTGACTACGCCTATTGGCGGCGGTATTCGTTCATTGAATGTGGCTTTGCGCCAGATTTTGGACTTGTATGTGTGCTTACGTCCAGTTCGTTATTTCCAAGGTGTTCCTTCTCCGGTGAAACAACCTGAATTGGTGGATATGGTTATCTTCCGTGAAAACACAGAAGATATCTATGCAGGTATCGAGTGGGCCGGCGGAACAGAAGATGCAGCTAAAGTATTGGCATTTTTAAAGAAAAACTTCCCTAAATCTTTTGATAAAATCCGTTTCGGTACAAAAGAAAAAGTAAAAGCTTACAATAAAGCGGCTCGCTTGAAGGATGCAAGCAACGATGTATTTGTAGGTTTGGGTATCAAACCCGTATCAAAAGCAGGTACTGAACGCCTTGTTCGCTCAGCTATTGAGTATGCAATAACTAATAAGCGCAAATCTCTTACGATTGTCCACAAAGGTAATATCATGAAATTTACTGAGGGGGGCTTCCGTGATTGGGCTTACGCATTAGTTGAGAAAGAATTCGGCGACCAAGTATTCACTTGGGATACTTACGACAAAATCAAAGCAGCAAGCGGTGAAGAAGAAGCTAATAAAGCACAAACTGAGGCTTTGGCTGCGGGTAAGGTTTTGGTAAAAGATGCTATTGCAGATATCGCATTGCAACAAGTATTGACTCGCCCTACGGATTTTGATGTTATTGCTACTTTGAACTTGAACGGTGACTACCTTTCTGATGCCTTAGCGGCTCAAGTTGGTGGTATCGGTATTGCTCCAGGTGCTAATATCAATTACGTAACAGGTCACGCTATCTTTGAAGCTACGCATGGTACAGCGCCTAAATATGCTGACAAAGATGTAGTGAATCCATCTTCAGTATTGCTTTCAGCAGTGATGATGTTGGAGTATATGGGTTGGGATGCAGCAGCGAAATTAATCGTTAAAGGTATCGAAAAATCAATCGTTGCAAAGCGTGTAACATATGATTTCGAGCGTTTGATGGAAGGTGCAACTAAATTAAAATGTTCTGAATTCGGTGATGAAATCATCAAACAAATGTAATTCAGTATTTAAATAAATATTTTAAAAGGCGTAATGAATGGTTCTCTTTCATTGCGCCTTTTGTTTTTCGCACCACTCTATTTCAAGCATATTTTAAAAAAAAGCTTATTTTTGTTGAAAAAATAAGATATGACTACGCTCACATTAAAATTTCAGCTTGAAGAAAGTCTTGCATTGGCATATAGACAGGCAATGCCTAAAGAAAAAGAAGATTTGAAAAAACTTTTTGAAAAATTACTTGCGGTGAAATTCAGAAAGCAAGCCATCGAAGATATGTTCCAGAAAATGGAAGACGTTGGAAATGAAGCGGAAGCTAACGGCTTATCAGAAGATATTATTGATGAAATTTTATCTGAATCATGAGTAAAATTTTTGTTTTAGACACCAATGTACTCATCAGTGCATTACTTTTCCCATCTTCTTCAAGTAATTTGATATTTCGCAGAACATTCAGAGAAGGTGTTGTGGTTTATTCCGAGGAGACTTTGGCCGAATTGTTTGAAAAAATCCATTTGCCTCGATTCGATAAATATGTTCCCTTATCTCGTCGCACAACATTTTACCACGACTTTAAAATGGCTGCCTTTCCCATAACTGTTGCCTATTCTCTACAAGTCTGTCGCGACCCTAAAGATGATAAATTCCTTGAACTTGCGAAAAGTGCAAATGCCGATTTTATAATCAGTAAAGACGCTGATTTATTGGTACTTCATCCCTTTGATGGTATTCCAATTTTAAATGTTCCCCAATTTTTAGCACGTTTTTAATGATAACCCCCTCAGTATTCCAAGTAAAAAGCCTTACAAAAATCGGCTTTTGTAAGGCTTTTTATTAAAAAATAGCATAAAAATCAACTAAAATAACCCTTCTACTGACCAATAACGCTCGCCAGTATCATAGTTAAAAGTTAAAATGCGTGAGCCTTTTGGCAATTCTGTAATTTTTTTAGCCACCGCAGCGAGGGATGCACCTGTTGAAATACCCCCTAAAATGCCTTCTTCTTTTGCCAAACGTTGAGCATAATCGAAAGCTTCTTCTTTGCTAACGGTGATGACGCCATCCAAAATCTCCTTATGCAAGTTATCAGGAACAAAACCGGCTCCAATGCCTTGAATGGGATGTGGTGCTGGACTACCACCACTGATAACGGGTGAAGCAGCTGGCTCCACAGCAAAAACTTTTAAATTAGGGAATTTTGGCTTCAAAATATCCGCACAACCTGTGATGTGTCCACCCGTACCGACGCCCGTAATGAGAGCATCCAAACCATCGGGAAAATCATTGAGGATTTCGATGGCAGTAGTGCGTTGGTGGATTTCTATGTTAGCAGCATTGCTGAATTGTTGTGGCATCCAAGCATTATTGTCGGCATTTACCATTTCAGCCGCTTTTTCGATGGCACCTTTCATGCCTTTTTCGCGCGGTGTCAGCTCAAAACTTGCCCCGTAAGTGGACATTATTTTACGGCGTTCGATCGACATTGACTCAGGCATCACGAGGATGAGCTTATAACCTTTTACGGCACAAACCATCGCTAAACCAATGCCTGTATTACCAGAAGTAGGTTCAATAATGACACTATTTTTATTTAAAATGCCCTTTTTCTCGGCGTCCTCTATCATAGCCAATGCAATCCGATCTTTTATGCTTGCACCTGGATTGTTTCTTTCAAGTTTAATATAAACCTCGTAATCAGGAGAAAATAATTTATTGAGGCGCACATGTGGTGTGTTGCCAATAGATTCTAAAATGTTATTGAATTTCATAATTTCAGATATTTTAATTTAAAACGAAATATAAAAAACACTATATTTTTTATTAATTATATAGAATAAGTAGAATTGCAAATTTATCCTTTTTAATCTTCTAAAGCAAGAAAGATTTTTTAGATAACAAAATTAATGGGTTCTTCAAAGTCTTTATTGGGTCTTACTCTGATTTCACTTTTATGATATACAAGTGAATAGGGCGGTACCCCCTCAGTCAACCATACGTTACCACCAATAACAGAATCATGTCCGATGATGGTTTTACCACCTAAAATAGTAGTACCTGAGTAAATAACCACATTGTCTTCAATCGTTGGGTGGCGTTTTTTATGGGCTTCTGATTTATTGACTTGCAAGGCACCGAGTGTAACCCCTTGATAAATTTTGACATTGTCGCCAATAATGCACGTTTCACCAATCACTACGCCCGTACCGTGGTCAATGAAAAAACCTGAGCCAATAATAGCGCCCGGATTGATGTCAATACCTGTTAAACTATGGGCATATTCGGAGATAATACGCGGCAAAATAGGCACTTTTAACTCATATAACTCATGCGATAGCCTAAAAACTGCAATAGCATAAAACCCGGGATAAGCCGCCACAACTTCTTCAATAGAGTGCGCAGCAGGGTCAAATGCTAAAATAGCTTGAGCATCCTTCTGCAAATCGTCATAAATAATGGGGATGCGATTGAAGAATGATTTAATAATGCCATCCACAGAAGCTATTTTATCTTCAATGGGTAAAAGTAGCTCCCAAAGCTGTAATTCTAATTGGCGAATCTCTAACTCACTGAAAAGCTCTTCGCAGCGAACGGGGAAAAGCATATCTATGAGTCTATCAATCCATTGGTGAGCTTTGCGCTTCGAAGGAAGGGGATTCATCTCACGGCGATATTCTTCATGAATTTTTCGGAGGAGATACTGAGGGGTCATTTCATTATTGATTACACTCATATCTTATTCTAAATTAAAGAGGGTTTTAAAAAACAGAAACGAAATTCGAGCCAAAACAGTACTTATATTTAAAAAGATATAACGCAATTAAACTTCATAGAGTTTAATTAAAAAAGGCTCGATGAAATTTTCATCGAGCCTTTTTATTATTGATTATCTGAATCACTATTTTTATTTGTGGTTGGCGGTGCATCTGATTCTGATTTTAGATCAGATATTATCTCCTCATTGTATTCTTGAATTGACTCATTTGTTGTTTCTACTATTGATTCTGGTATTATTTCAGTGGCACTATTGTCTGATTTTACTTCTACTTTTTCATCATGAGAATTAAAATAATGCCTTTGAAAGAGTAGAATACTCAAAACACCAATTGTAATAGCCGAATCCGCAATATTAAAAACTGGTTGAAAAAAAAGAACGTTACTTGAACTATCTTTTATTAGCGGGAAAAAGAGCATATCCACCACGCGTCCATGAAGGAAACTTTCATATCCCCCCTCAGTAGGGAAGAGCGTTGCGGGGCCGCCGGAGCAGTGGTAATCCGAATTGGAGAAAATCAAGCCATAGAAAGCTGAATCGATGATATTGCCAATAGCGCCAGCAAGAATGAGCGAAAAACTACTAATTAAGCCATTGCTGACACCTTTTTTAATGAGCTTACTTACATAATAAATCAAAAAGCCGATAGCTATTATTCTGAAAAGGCTTAATGCTAATTTGCCATATTCACCCCCAAATTTCCAGCCGAAAGCCATACCTGGGTTTTCAACAAA
The DNA here is from genome assembly GCA_031424515.1 of Saprospiraceae bacterium. GTDB lineage: Bacteria > Bacteroidota > Bacteroidia > Chitinophagales > Saprospiraceae > JAAFJT01. Next base: position 8,273 of record JANPHO010000609.1, on the reverse strand, counting down.
GTTGAGCCTTGCCCATGAAAGCCCTAAAATGGCTCTCTCTTCGCCGTAACAAAAAGAAGTTTTTACCCAAATTTTTAATGCCTGATCAATTACAAGTACCGTAAAAATTAATAAAATAGCTAAATATGATTTTTTCAATGGTTGATAATTTTAATATAAATAGTATATCCTTCAGAGTTTAGGATGATTTCAATATATAATTTTTTAGAAAAGCCTGCAATTTTACGATGATTAAACTAAATAATAAACTTTTAGTAGTGTAAAAGGTTGCCGTTAACAGAAAAAAATCCGTTTTGATAATACAAAACGGATTTTTTACATATAGTAATCCAATATTAAGCCTACTTAGTTGAAGCCTTGCATATCTTCTCCAATCAAAGTTTTTAATACGGACACGGATTTTGCGGTGCCCGCTTCGCCTTTTATGCCTTTTGAAGCATAATAATCTTCAAGGTGAACCAATGAGCGGTAATAAGCGATTTTTAAAGCTGTATAAACTTGGTCATTGTACTGTGATGTAGTTGACCATTTTTCTAAAACTTTCCAAGTCGCTATATGCCATTCCAAAGCGGCTTTTGTATCTTTTGCTGATAGTTCCTCTTCGGGTAGATTTGTCAATAAATCTGGCGTCATAGGTTGTAAATCGTCTTTGATACTTAACTCACGCGTCATAGTTAATAAAAGGCGAACATCTTCCCAGCCTTCAAAACCACTGTATTTTTGAGATAACTCATCATAGGTTTTCAAACGGCGATTAAGCCTCATTGCCTTATCAAAAGCTGTTGAAGTGCCTTTACCGAATTGACCATCTATTGCACCGCCATAAGTACCAATTTCTTTCAAAGCCTCTTGAAGCTTAATAGTTGACTTGCGCTTGAACGATACTGAGGGGGTAGTATTATAAGAATCAGGAACACCCTTTGTAGTTACTTCTGACGCGATTGATTGAGTGATAAGTTTTTTATCGCCCGTGTCAAAATCCGAAATCGGAGCCAACTGGACGTCTTTCACTGTTTTGATGAAAGCGTCAGCAAAGCCCATATTTTGCACCTCTTTTAATTTTACTCTGGCATCCGTGATGTCAGTATAAAACCCATGTACTATACGGACTTGAGCAGCGTTAGGTAAAGAATATAAATCACCTACTTTGGCATATGTTCTCCAATTGACAGTTTCGCCTGCTGCTTTGCTGGCTAATTGGATTACGTGCACTGTTTTCGCTTTTTTCAACGAACGCGATGCAATGAATGCGTCATCATAGCCTTTTGCTTTTATTTTCGCAAGGATGGGCTCTGCTGCTTCCTCGGATGAAAAACCGCCTACATATACCAAGCCGTCTCGCTTATACACATACGCGTAAGAGCGGATAGCTTCAAAATCAGCTTGCTTTACACCTTCATCAAATGCTCCTAACTGAACAGTATATATGGCTGTAGGTTGTTCTTGTGCAGTTGTAGTTTGTGCAGAAACGGACCAAAAGCCACTTAAAAAAGTGATCGCCAATACTATTTGTTTCATGTTAATCAAATAAATGGATTGTTAGAGAATTGGTTTTATAAGACTCGTTCTAAAATAAATATTCTTTTCTCAAAAGTATCTGAACAAATATGAATGAGGTAATGAACAGGGGCTCAATATAGAAAATTTATTTAATTTTTAAACGCGTGGTTTTCAGAAAATTAGCTTCTTTAAACCCAATATTAACGAAATTTTACTTCCTATAATATGCAAAGCTGTATTTTTTTTCAATCAAAAACAAATATCTTAATTTTATGAATTAATGCAATTTCTAATAAAAAAGATTAAATTTGTCAATACGAATTTTTATAACTTCTTGATAATCAATCTTTATTCCTACCTATGAGCATACTTTAGGCAGCATTAATTAAAAATAAAAATCAATCTCGAAATTTTTAACCAATGACCAAATCTGAATTTATCCAATCTATTCGCCAGTTAATAGCTGATGGCAAAACCGAAGACGCTGTTCAATTACTCCGTGAAAACATAAAAGAGTATGACGAATCTATCTTCACAGATGCCATAATGTTAGAAAGCCGCTATCAAAATGCAAAATCTGATAACGTTATCAAAGGGATTATTCCAAGAGAAGATTACGATCGAACTATTGCCCAAATAAATTTTGCTATTCTTGAACTGCTTGAAAAGTTAGAGAAAACAACTTTTATATCTTCGGGCGCAGCAAAAGACAAATCAAAAGGACGTATTTTACACAATATCCCCGGTACGATGCCTCTGAATAAGGAGAGCCGCTGCATCGTGCGGATTGCCTATGATGACGTTGCTCTGCTTAGAGATTTTAAAACAACAGAAGATACAGTGGTGCAAGACGTGCGAATTGCGGAAGTAATGGGTGTGGAGCTTTTGGATTTTAACGAAACACCTGCTTTCAAAATTAGGACAGTCAATGATGAAGAGCAATTTTTAGCCAGTGATGATTTCACGCAATGGATTTTTCAAGTAAAACCCATTTTGGAAGGTAAATATCCTCTAACCTTGAAAGTCTCAGTCATTGAAGAAATTGACGGAAGATCTCGTAAAAGAGAAATTGTGCTTGAAAAAGAAATTTTTATCATCAATCAGCCTGACGTGGCAGTTCCGACCGCACCACCTTCACGGGCTTCTATTTCAAATGATAAAATGGCTTTTGAAGAAACCAATGTAAGACTTAATTATACTGTCACAGAAGATATTGCTGCTGTACCTCAAGTGGCTACTAAAAAGCGTTCAACAACGGCAATAGTATCTGCCTTAGCAACTGTGATTTTTGCAATAACGGGGCTTTTGGTATATCAAAAGTCTACAAGCCCTAAAATACCCGACGGGATAGTACTCGAAAAAAATGATACTATAAATGTAAAGGGTAATAATAAAGGAGAATTTGCTGATAATAAATCTAATAAAAATGATCCAACTGACTTAAAGCCAGAGCCGCAGGACGATGCTGCTGCGATGCCAACACCTTCTGTAGTCCCGACTCCAGTTCCACCACCTTTACCACCAGTACCAATAAGAGTAAAACCTAAAGGAGATATTGCTTCTTCTACCAAAAAAAATAAACTCAAAGTGCTCACTAAACCCACAAAACAAAAGCTAGAAGCGGGCAAGGTAGATGCAGGAAAAAGTGAAATACCTGTTTATCCTAACGAATCTAAGGATAATTCATCTTCTGCTGCTTCAGGTGAATCCAATTCAAATGAATTAGGCGAAACTAAAACATACAAAGTGAATTTGAAATTAAAAGATGAAATGAAAGACGCCACTATATTGGTCAATGGAGAGAAGCCTCTACGCGTGAAAAGGAATATTTGGGGTACCCCTCAGTATATTGAGTTTAAAACCAATAAAAAACGTCAAGTATTTTCATTTATCAAAGATGGCGTTACCTGTAAAGTTGAAAATGTTGAAATCACCGGTGAGAATTTGGAAATAGAAGCGTGCAGCTTTAAAAAGAAAAAATAAATGTTTTTTTAACCATTGAGAGCCCAATGAATCTTTGTGATTCTTTGGGCTCTCTGTGGTTAGTAGGCGTTTATTATAGTTCAATACCTAAAATTTAATTTTTTAAATCATCTTCAATATCGGTAATAACTTTCAGCGCATCTTGAAAAACATCATTCATAGCCCCCTCAGTATTTTGACCTGCAAAAAGAGCAATTTCACATTTTTGAAGTATTTGAAGGAGTTTTTCAATGCTCACATCCTTAACTTCTAAGGAATGTAATTTTTCACTAATGCTGGATTTAGAAAACTCAGACATCGGAATTCCAACTTTATCGCTCACATACGTAAAAAGTGCTTTAGAAACTTCATCATAAAACAAGCGATGATTGCCTTTTTTTAAAAACTCATGCGCAATAGACAAACGCCTTTCCGATACTTTTTGGGCATTTTGACTTTTTAAAATATTCACATCTACTTTTCCCTTTTGGATTAAATATTGTTTATACCCCAAAACGCCTAAAAGGAATAAAAAAGGCAGTATAAAAAGAGTCCAAAAGAAACCTGTATTGTGAAAATTGGTCGTTTGATTGGTGAATACAGTGGCTGTTTTTATGCCTCTAATATCCGTAGGTTTATCCGCTTGAATAGTGGCGAGGACATTTTTTCCTTGTGTTATATTGAGCAGAAACGTGTTAGGGCTTAATGTTTTAAAACTATTACTCTCGGGTGAAAAGTATGAAAATTCTGGTTTTAGGGTATAATTACCAGCTTTTTTAGGCAATATTAAGTACTCAATCTCTTTTATGGCTTGCCATTCGCCTTGCGACTCGGTATTTTCTTCTCTTAAAACTTTCGGCTCGTATATCTCTAAACCCTCAATTGTGGGCATTTTAGGGGCTTGCCACCGCTTGGTATCACCATTGCCCATTATGCGCATTTTAAGTGAAATTGCATCATCCGTAGTGGCATCCGCTTTGGATACAGTGGTTTCGATGATGAAATCACCTATTCCTCCTGTAAAACTTGCGGGTGCGTTAGTAGGGAGTGGCTTAACATATATATTGACAGAATTGGATTGAATAGTTTGATTTTCAGAACGAACAGAACTAAAAAATGGGTCAAAAAATGGGTCATCGTTTTTACCTTTCACAACGCCCACTTGTACGGTCATGGGTTCAATAACTGCTTCGCCCTCTTTCTGAACGAACATCGCCACTCGGCGAAGTGTACGACTTAAGTAGGATTTCCCTCCGATAGTTACCCGATTTTCACCGTGCGGATAATCATTTATTTCGAGGTGAAAAAAGCCATTATAGCTCGGTTCATTCAATAAGCTCATGCCATTGAGGTCAACGCGGGTATAAAGTTTATAGTCCAACACGATTTGTTGCCCCACATACGCTTCATGGCTTGATACTTCAGCTCGGATAAAAACGGCATCCTTACTGCTTTTTACTTCACTGATAGTCTGTTTTTTACCTTTTAACACTTCTATACTGAGGGGGGGCGACGAGTAGTTTTGTCCTTTTGCAGAAATCTCGGCAGAGCCAATGGAGAGTTTACCTTCGCGCTTGGCTTGAAGTACGTAGTTGTACGTTTCGCTACTTGTAGCATTTCCGTTGACCACGGTCATGGAATTCATCTGATTGGGGCCGCCTACTACCGCAAAATCAGAAAAAACGGGTGGGCGAAAACCTGTCCCTTTGGCATTTTTTAAGGTAAACTTTACTTCAAAAATTTCACCTAAAGGCACTTGCTTTGCATCTGTGGTCGCTTCAAACGTTACTTGAGCGAGGACGGACGTAGAGCAAAATAAAAATAATATACTATTTAATAATAAACGTTTCATCTGCTATTTCAAAAGTTTAGAAAGTGTTTTACAACTTCTCAGTGGGGAATTTCTTCTTTTTCAAATCCTCTTTAGGCATATTTTTTTGACGATTTTGAAAAAAATCATCATCATCAAAGAAGCCTCGGTTGCGCTTTTGGGGTTTCTCCGCTATTTCATAATGTTCCAACACTTCAATTGTCTTTTCTTCAGTTTCCAACTTTCCTTCATTCGTTTTAACCGACGCACTTTTTATCTTGAAAGTACCTATTTTATGGGGTATGAGTATGTAGGTGTAAGTAGCAGATTGAGATGATTTGCCATTGATAATACTCATGGAAGTAGAGGTGGATGGCCCCTGCACCCTAAATCCTTCAAAATCAGGGGGACTAAAATCTTCTACCTCCATATTATTAATGGTGAAAGATACTTGGATATAGCCATCTAATCCGACGGTATCACTGCTCAATTCTATTTGGAATTGAGCACTTTTTTGAGCAAAAATACTGAGGGGCATGAGCGTGATAAATAGAATAATTAATTTTTTCATCATTCATAAAATTTTGATTATCAATTATTTATTACCAATCTTTAGTAGAGCGCGAAGGCTGAGGTTTCCCTTTTTTTAATCTTTGTTGCACCTTGCGTTCCTCATCGTCCATAATCTGTAACATCCTTTTAGCATCCTCTTTTTTCAAATCCTGTGATGCTTTTTGTTGTGGATTTTGCTGAGGTTGCCCATTAGCATCTTGTGGTTGCTGTTCTTGCTTCTTTTGCTGATCCTGCTGAGGGTTTTGTGGTTGTTGCTGATTTTTATCTTGCTTATCCTTATTATCTTGTTTGTCTTTTTGTTGGTTTTGCTGATTTTTCTGTTGTTGCTTCTGTTGCTCTTGCAACTGTCGTTTTGCTTTTGCTAAGTTTTTTTTAGCATTTTCATCATTCGGGTTTAATCTAAGACTTTGTTTGAATGCTTCTACGGCTTTATCATACTCTTTATTCCAGAAATGGGCATTGCCTTTATTGTACAATGAATTGGCTTTCAATGTATTATCATTGGATTTAGCAATGATTTCATCATATTGTTTGATGGCATCAGTGTAGCGTTGCTGTTTAAAAATCGCATTACCAAGGTTAAAACTGCCTTTTACGTTGGGCTGCATTTCAAGGGATTTTCGATAGTTTTCTTCTGCGGCCTTATAATCGCCCTCGCGATAAGCCCCATCTCCTTGTCTTAAAAATTTATGCACACTTTGTGCTTGGGTAGCTTTTAAATTAATGAAAAGCCCCAAAAAGACGATATAAAAAAGAGTAAATTTTACGTTTCCAGCTCTCATTGAGTTCAAATTCATCATTTAGTAATGCTTAAAAATAACTTCCTAAAGCAGTTCCGTGTATGTAAATTGCCCCCTCAGTATTTTAAGTTTTTTTAGGTAAAAATGCTTAAAATGTAGAAGATAGCATTCCAAAAGTTTCAAACTTTTGGAATGCTTTACCTCAAATACGAAATTACAGAACATCCTAATTTTTAAAGTGTAAATGGCTGATTACCAGCACTTTTGCATTTTAAATTTGATATTTTAAATTTTGCGGTTTATTAAGCCAATTTTTTAACTTTAGTATCCCCCCTCAGTACGAAGTCACTTTTGAGAGTTAAAAGGTTCAATCCAGGAGTTTTACCCTTTTCAATACTTCCTAATGTATCATCAAAACCCAACGCTTGAGCGCCGTTTAATGTTGCCCATTTGAGCATAGTTTCAAATGACACATAGGATTGAAAACGTTGAATAGTTTTCATTTCTTCTAAAACGGATAATTGCCAATTAGAGGTTAAGCTATCAGTACCGATAGTCAAGCGAGCATTGGTACGGATAAAATTCTGATAATTGGGCAATCTGTTCTCGATGTACAAATTTGCATTGGGGCAAGTTGCCCAAAAAACGTTAGGTGACCAAGCCTGTGCCGCTTCAATATCTGCTTGAGAGGTCAATGTATTATGGACGAATAATGTCCGTGCCTTCGGATTCATATTTTCTAAAGCATAATGAATCGCTGATTTATGATTCGGTTTAAATTTATCCAATGAAATCCCGAATTTTCCATAGAACTCGTAAAACGCGCCTTTACCTTCTTGGAATAAGTCTTGCTCAGGCTGTGTTTCTTGATTATGAATGCTGACGGTGATATGGTTATCGCTATTAGTAGCGTTTATTTTCTTAAATAGATTTTTTGAAACGCTGTAAGTTGCATGAGGGACGACACTTTTTTTACTGCCTTCTGCTAAAGGTAAGGCATCATAAACGGCTTTATATTTATCAAACTCACGCTCAGCATCTTCTTCTTGTAAAAAATCAAACATTTCTACAAAGGTATAATACCGTATATTCCCTTGAGCCTTCTGCGCAAAAGTGTCAGGTACGTTGGAAATATCGCCAACAGCTACTATTCCAGCTTTGATCATGTCGGCTTCTGCTTGCGCAATAGCTTTCGAGATGACCTTAGGCGAAGCATTTCTTTTAGTGACCACTCCAGTGATAAAAGGGATAAGTGTAGTCCCAGTATCCACAATGCCTTTCATATGCGATAATTCGAGGTGGCAATGTGTATTGATGAATCCTGGAACAATAACGCCTTTATATACCTCTAATGATGAGGTTGAATGATTCTCTCGGCTATCAACTGAAGTGATACGCCCATTATCGTCTAAAACGATAACGCCATTGGGGATAGGAGGTGATGAAACGGGGAAAATCCAGTCGGCTGTTATTTTACGCATCTTTTGGTTAATTGAATTTTAAGGGTCAAAAATACACACCCCTCAGTATTTTTTCAATTTATCTATTTATAAAATAGTTAAAAAAGGTTAAAACTTTGTTTTTCAATGATTTATGTACGGGAATGGGCATAATAGGGCTGCTTTGTCAGATAGTGCAACACAAGTCAATCTATTTTTTCATGTCACTTATTTTAAAAAAACAAAATT
>JANPHO010000608.1:0-3982 GCA_031424515.1 Saprospiraceae bacterium | reverse complement strand
GCCACTATTTATTGCGTTTTTTAAGATAGGCTCTAAGTCAATACTTGATTTATCTCGACTTCTTCGTTGGGATAAATGATGGAGTACAATATCATGATTTTGTCCTCGTAGATATTCAGTATATCCCAATTCTTGATGGCTTGGAAATCCATAAATCTTAGTTAAATCATTTATTCTTTTTAAATTGATTTTTTCATTGGCTTTAATCGTATCATCATGGGTTTCATACATTGGTCTGAATAGCTGATCTCTTTCGAATATAGATTTGAATTCTTTTCTTAGTTCAACATTATATTCTATTTTCTTTTCAGATAACATTTTATTCCATATTGTTTCGGTTATATATTTTCCAACAAAATGAAATTTGACAACATCTAAATCGTCAGAATTATTTATCACCTTTTGAAGATATATCTCTAAGGTTTTTTCATCTTTTATCAAAGCACACGCTAAAGCAGTATTATAAACATCTTTACCAAAAGGTTTGTCAATATACTGAAATGCAGATTTGTAAATTTCGATGGCTTCTTTTGTACTATCATGACAAATTAGTCGTTCCGCTTTTCTAATAAGTTGATGATATTTTGGAATGTCTGTTTCTGGTTTTTGTGTATAACTTAGAAACAGGATTAAAGAGAGAAAGGGCATTAGTTTGTTCATTTTTGACTGTGTTTTAGATGTTATTAAAAGTATTTTATTTCTTTCTGTTTAAATAATAATGGGCTTAACACAACAATCATCTTTCATATAGCGAAATTGAAAGATTAAAGATGAAACGGTTAATTACTTTTTCTTATTACTCTGGGTCGGGCGGTTACCCTCCTTTAGATATGTGTTCAGTCTGAGACCGAACACAACAGCCACCGTTCTTTAGGGAAAAAGGGAAGACCTCAAAGAACAGGTATTTTCGTAGATTTAGCTCTTATTTATCCCATATTTTCTCGTTTATGTACCATGAAATATAGGCTTCTTTAAACCTCTCAAAACTAATTGCTTCTTTAATAATTGATTTACGAGAAAGGAAATTCTTTATTAAATTGAGAATATCTATATTTATAAAATTTTCCTCTTTTGTATAATCGTTGTTTATGATTTTGGTGATAGGCTGACCCAGTAAAGAGTAAAATTGAAATCTATATTCAATTGTATCTGTTTGTTCAATAAATGTAATTCTTAAAGTATTCCAAGCGTCAACCACAACTAAAGAACTTTCGATTGTTGGCTTAAATCCTAAAATAAAACTGTCTAACTTCACATAGTTTCTTATTTTTTTAATTCTTTCTTTGCCAAATTCATCAATTTTTCCGTTATCGTCATCTACAAAAAAGTAGAGTTTATCAATTTGTTTAGCCATTGAAATCACTTCTCTTTTACTAATTTGGGATAAATTGGGAATTAAATTTTTTAAATCGAAATTGTCTTTATTTGAGTTTAGTTGAATTATCAAGTTTTGAAAACTATCAAATGAAATATTTTTTTTATCTATTTTTGAAGTAGAATCAACCACAAGAATATCATTTTTTTGAGTTTTAGGATTATAGACATATTTTCTTCTAATGCTCAAAATTTTCCGCTTGAATATATCATTCGATATTGGTATAAATTCTAATATTTCTTCTTTGTCATATTCTCCTGCTGAATTTAAACTAGAAAATCCTTTGCTATATTTAAAAATGATTTTCTTTGTTTTTGTAAGATTCTGACCAAAACAAGCTGAATTTAGAATTATAAAGAAAAAAACGTGTAGAAATTTAGACTTCATGTTTTACAAATTTAGGTTATTTTGCTTCAATAAAGTGACGATTTTTTTCGGCGTTTAGCCGTCTTGCTCCTTGCTCGCGCGAGCTCTCAAAAAACCTTTTCAGGATTCAAAATCCCATTCGGGTCAAAGGCTTTTTTGACCCCCCTCAGTAAATCGAGGTGAATGTCACTGAAAAAGATGGACATATAGTGTTTTTGAACAATGCCTACGCCATGTTCAGCGGAAAGCATGCCGCCGAGGGCGTGCGTGAGTTCGAATATTTCTTTTTTAGCGGCTTTGGTTTTTTCACGCCATTCATCAGTCAAAGGTTGGTCATTCATGATATTGACGTGGATATTGCCATCGCCGATATGGCCCAAATTGGCTATTTTGAAATCATATTTTTCGCCAATCAATTTGACCCCCCTCAGTAAATCGGGCAATTTGGTGCGCGGAACAACCGTATCTTCACTAAATTTGGCGTATGATAGCGTTTTTAAACCATTGGCAGCGTTTCTGCGCAAGTGCCAAAGGTCATTTTTCTGCGTTTCACTGTCCGCAAAAAGAATATCATCAACGGCAAAATCGCTCAAAACTTCCGCTATTTTTTCACAATCTTCTTGTAAAAGTGCCATATTGTTACCATCTACTTCTATAAGCAAGTGGGCTTCATGGTCGGGATGAATCGGAAATGTGGCACCTCCCACATATCGAGAAGCGTAATCCAAGGTATTTTTATCCATAAATTCCAAGGCAGAGGGCGTAATGCCCGCCTGAAAAATCTTTGCTACCACGGCACAAGCATCTTCTTCTTTAAAAAAAGGTGCGAGCATCAACAAATTAAACGCTGGATAGGGCAGGAGTTTCAAGACGATTTTAGTCACCACTGCCAAAGTACCTTCACTACCCACAATAAGCTGAGTCAGATTATAGCCCGTCGAATTTTTCAAGGTATTAGCACCCGTCCAAAGGATTTCACCACTGGGCAAAACGAGTTCAAGATTTAAAACATAGTCTCGAGTAACGCCATATTTCACGCATCGGGGACCTCCTGCATTCGTGGCAATGTTGCCACCGATGAAAGAATAGCCCCGTCCAGCGGGGTCGGGTGGGTAAAATAAGCCTTGCTCTTTCAATATATTCTGTAAATGCTCGGTAATAATGGCGGGTTCTACGGTGACTTGATAGTTTTCAGCGTCGATATTCAATATTTTATCTAATCGCTCCATTGAAAGCGCCACACCACCCAAAACTGCTAAAGCCGCACCCGACAAACCACTTCGTGCGCCTTGAACCGTCACGGGAATAAAATGCTCATTACACAATTTCATCACTTTGGATATCCCCTCAGTATCAGACGGTTTTACAACCACTTCGGGCGGAAAATGGAGTTCATCGGAGAAGTCTGTAGCGTGTTTTTCAAGGGTTTCGGCTTGCGTAAAAACGGCATTTTCACCTATTTCATCAATCAGTTTTTGAATAAAGAGCGGTGTAACTTTATTGAAATTCATGAAGTTATTTTTTAAAAAATTATCAAAGATATATCAAAAAGCTTTTTTTTTTAAAAACTTTTAAGCCCACCTAAAGTTGTTTAACTTAAAAATAAGACAATAGAACAAAAACTAAAAATTAGATAAAACTATCTTTGTATTTTCAGTTCAAATTGATAATTGAGTGATCTTTTGATAGAATTTTAGCTTTTTAAGTATTCGCATTATTTCAAATTTTTACGCAACCACATTTCATGAAAAAAATATTTCAAGCACTTTTGATCTTTAATCTCCTTTCTATAACCCCCATTTTTTGCCAAAATAACATCATTCTATCGGGCATATTGATTGATACATTATCTTCTGAACCGTTGAGCTTTGCTGCAGTTAGCCTTCAAAAGCCTTCGACAAAGACTCTCATAACGGGTCAAATATCCGATGAAAAGGGTAGTTTTAAGTTCGAATCCTTAGCAAAAGAAAGCTTCATTATTAAAGTTGAATATATTGGTTATCAAACCAAGTACATCGAAGTGAGTCTTGAAAATGCCAATTCAGTGCTTGATTTGGGTGCCATAAAATTAGCCCCCCTCAGTCAATTGCTCGAAGCGGTGACGCACAATGAAACGATTCTCGTTTTTATTTGCCCAATTTGTCCCTAAAAAAGACCTTTTTAAAGAATAAACTCACGACCACGCTTCAATGGCAAAATATGGCTTTTGGTAATATGGCAGTCAATCAACAACGGATTACG
>JANPHO010000607.1:0-4669 GCA_031424515.1 Saprospiraceae bacterium | reverse complement strand
GTTTTTGGCTGTCCTTCATCCAATCCTCGTCCAATTAAATTGGCCTAACAACCGTTTCGCCGCATATTAGGCAGAAAAGTGTACGGAGCTCGTCACCGGGCGCACCTCGTTTCTGCATCACTAACTTTACATCTGACAGAGGTTTCAAAATTTATGCGCCGCTTTTTAATGTTACTCGTGCTGTGTGTTTTCTGCGGTATGACAGGCGTAGCCGCGCAAACGCAGGAAGCTGTTTTCAGGAGCAATAAGGTAGATTACACTTTCCAACTGCCTTCGGAAATCTGGAAGATGGTACAGGAACCGGATGACCTGCAAAAACAAGCCGAATTTATCTACGGTGACCGTATGGATGGTTATCTGCGGATTCGTAAAGAGACGGTTGAAACCAATACGCCGTTGGCAGAAATGCTCCGTAAGGAACAAGATAACAAACTATCTTTCCTGAATGGTTATGTAGCAGGTAAGCAGGAAGCCTTTAACGGCAAACTCGCCGGCTTAACTTTTCCTTACGAATATACTCAGAGCGGCAAAAAAATGGCAGGCCGGATTTACTATCTGCAAGCCGACAATCTTACCTTTTACGTACTGCGCTTCACCGGTCTCTACAATAAACTGGGCCTCATCCGCAACCAAACCGACAGCATGGCCCGTACTTTCGAGATTATCGAGAAGAAGTGATGAGTGATGAGTGATGAGTGATGAGTGATGAGTGATGAGTGATGAGTGATGAGTTTAAATAATTGAATTTCAATATTTTATAAAATATTAAAATTCAATTATTTAAAAATAAACCCAAAAGCCCTGAAAGGGTGCCATATATCAGCATAGGGCAAAGCCCTATGAAAAATGAAAAATGAAAAATGAATTGTGAAATTGACATCAAAATTTCAAGTGTTTCACAGTCAAGCCATTATTCATTAACTGCTTAAGCGAATCAATGGCAATTTTGAGGTGATTGGTCGCAAAAGCAGAGGTTACTTTTTTATCACCTTCTTCCGTTTTTACACCCTCAGGTATCATCGGCACATCACTGACGAGAAGCAGCGCACCAGTCGGTATTTGATTCTTAAAACCTACCGTGAAAATTGTTGCAGTTTCCATATCCACTGCCAAACAGCGCAACTCTCTTAGGTATTCTTTAAAATCTTCTTTATGCTCCCACACGCGGCGGTTAGTGGTATAAACGGTACCCGTCCAATAATCCATTTCATAATCTCGGATGGTAGTAGAAATAGCTTTTTGCATTGCGAATGCAGGCAATGCAGGCACTTCTGGCGGCATATAATCATTAGAAGTACCTTCACCTCTGATGGCAGCAATGGGTAATATCAAGTCTCCAACCGCATTTTTATCGTGGCGCAAACCACCGCATTTTCCCAGAAAAAGAACCGCTTTAGGCTTTATAGCAGTGAGTAAATCCATAATTGTTGCCGCATTGGGGCTACCCATCCCGAAGTTGATAATGGTGATATTACCCGATGTAGCGCATTGCATGGAGCGATCTTCACCTGTTACTACCACATTATGCCACTCCGCAAACATCCGGACATAGTTGCTAAAATTGACAAGGATAATATACCGCCCAAAGTCTTCAAGTGCCTGACCCGTGTAACGTGGCAACCAGTTTTCAACGATTTCTTGTTTAGTTTTCATTAAAATATTTATGATTAGTTCGAAAATAAAATTCGGTAAAGATACGCACATTCTTCTCTTAAACTATGAATTACTTTTCAAATCATAAATATTTACTTTATGTACATGCCCTTTCCTTTCTATTTCCGCACTCGAATGTTTTAAATGGTAGTTCGCTACATCACTATTTTTATCTTTTAAAAGGGAATCCAATTGTGAAAAAAACTCTTTAGAAACTGGGCGATTGGGTTCAGTGATAATAATGCGTCCGTTGGGTTTTAATAAAACTTTAAAAGCATTCAGCAGGGGTTCAAAAGCACGAGATTCATAAGCAACATCAGAAGCCAGTAAAATATTGGCTGATAATGAGGGGTCGGGATGGCGCCAATCCAATTGTGCAATTCGAGCTTTTTTATGTGGCAAATTTTTATTCCAGTTCAATACAGCAAAATCTAAAGCATCTTTTAAATAATCTGTCATAATCACGTTACCACCCATTTTACCCGCCACTATCGAGGGCAAGCCCAAACCACAACCAATCTCTGTCACGTGTACCCCCTCAGTAACAAGCGCATTTTCGACCAAATAATGTGACATTGCTATCGCCGAAGCCCACAACTCAGCCCAATACGGGATGCGTTCATCTTTTACGTCTTCATGCTCATCTCCTTTTTGAATGAGGTCATCAAATAGCTCATCAATATTATTGATTACAATCAATTGTACATTAAAATCCCCAATTAAAAGCTCAATTTCATCTGTTTTAAAATCCATTTTTAGGTTATTGTTTATTGAGCATGGTGCAATCCACTGGGTTGAGATAGGATATTTCATTTTGAAATAAAATCAAGAATGAATGTACAAAAAAAACCGCTTTGCACAGGGCAAAGCGGTTTAAAAATATTTAGCATACAATTAAATTCATAAAATCATTAATCTTTGATGATGCTCACTTGCTTAGTGATATCACGTTTGCCTTCAGTAGCTACCCTTAAAATATAAGAACCGTTTTTATACGCACTTACGCTGATATTGAATGGCTCAGCAGAGTCTTCTACAAAATATGTCTTTATCAAGTTACCTAACTGATTGTACATGTAGATATTAGCAGTTTTACCTTCAATATTACTCATGTCAACAGTTAAGTAATCATTAGCTGGATTTGGATACACTTTCACTTGGTTCAAACCTGTGAAACGAACCACTTTTGATGCTGAGCTGCGAGAGCTACCATCTATAAGTACGGTAGTGACTCTGTACACATTGTCACCGTCAAGTGGTGCATCATCTGTGATATTATGGAATTCCAAACCCGTAGGAGCGTTACCATTTAAAGCTTGTACTTCCACGAATTCACCATTAGCATCCATTCTTTCAACGATGAAATAATCAACTTCCATTGGCATTTCACTGACCCACGCAATTTTAGCAGTGCGGGCTTCAGCTTGTACATCCAATTCTAATTTGCCTTTAGAAGCAGCGAATGCATCACCACCAACACTAAGGTCTAAGATAATATTCACATTAAAAGTACAAGTAGCAGTATTTCCTGATGTGTCAGCAGCAGTGTAAGTAACAGCTGTAGTACCTACTGGCATACAAGAACCAGAGTAATAATTACTTGTCAAACTTGGCGGTCTTGTACAGTTATCAGTAGCCATTGGCTCTTCCCATAATACTTGAAAACACTCAACCGGGCTTCTCAAAGTAATATCAGCAGGGCAACCTGTAATAACTGGTAACTCATTATCATTGCTACATGGAGAAATAACCACCACCGGGCAAGCCAAATAATTACGAGTCAAATCACCATCAATGTAATTTCTGTTGATACGAGTAACAATTTCATTCAATTGATAAAGCGTGTGTGGAACAGGGCAACCTCCCAAAGCTTTTTCAGCTTCATCTAAAACCTGAGTAACTGTTTTATTAGCAAATGGGCCTCTTCTCACCACTAAATCCTTCAATAGAATAGTATTAGAGCTGAAATTAGGATCAAGAGCATCAAAAGCAACATTCAATTTCAATGCTACAACTTGACCAGCTAAAGGGTTAGTGAATCTCCTATTGTTTGGATTTGTTGTTGTCCCAATTGGCAATCTTGATAAGTTACCGTGTAATGGTAAAAGATTAGTAACTGCTTGTGGAGAAGTTAAAACTAATTTATTTGTACAACCCACTGTAATTCCCGTTGGGAATGCTGCAGCGAAATTGGTGTACATGTAAGCAGCTGAATTTTGCTTTCTTGGTTGCTCACCCCAATCACTTTGGGTTTGAGTTCTAAAACCTTTGCAAGATTGAGCTTGTAGTGTATTTGAAAAATATGGAGCAAATGCGACGATAGCAGACACTAAAAGTGTATACCATCCTTGGCGGATAGTGTAGATGTTTCCCTTCATGATCCAGTGAAATAAGTTTAAGTTAAAAATGAGATTAATAAGTCCGTTATAATAGTATAAAATAAGTCTTCTCTAAAATAACACGTGGGGGAAATAAAGGGGAGTCAAAACAGATGCCAAAATTTAGGTAGGGAGGAGGAGTATAAATTAACTCATCTGTTCGGTTACAAAATTAGGGTATTTACAAATGAATGCAAATTTTTTTTTCGCTTTTTCAAAAAAAAACGAAATATAATTTCTTTTACATAACAATAATATTTAATTGTTTGGTTTAAAGCTTTTTATATCTTAATAAATAATATCAATTATTAAAAATTATCAAGCAAAAAATAACCCTGTCACTACAACTGAATTTTAAATATTAAAAATATATGTTAAATTGAAATAAAATTCTTTTTTTTTATTAAAAATCCAGCTAAAAATTTTCTTTAGAAAGGCTGAAACAGTAATTTCTCTTTCAAAAAATGGAAAAATTGTTAGAATAAAATGGCAAAGAGTAGTAAAAAAATAAAATTTCTTATGGTCTAAGCTATTTTATCACCATTTTTCACGCCCCGCTCGGGTTGAAGCAGAGTCACTACCCCCTCAGTATCCACACTTCCCAAGACCAAAACCTCACTAAAAAAATTGGCAATTTG
>JANPHO010000606.1:0-1814 GCA_031424515.1 Saprospiraceae bacterium | reverse complement strand
AATCATTCTGTCTGGTCGATATGATAAAAATGAGAATTTCCAAGGCAGTTTTACACCTCGTGCTTCGGCGGTTTTTTCACCCAATGATAATAATCATTTTAGGGCTTCTTACCAAACAGGTTTTCGCAATCCTACTATCGGTGACCAATATATCAAGCTAAATGTAGGGCCAATCATCATTCTCGGCGGCGCACCAGTCAATTCACAAGGGTTAAATGCCTATGAAAACTCTTTCACAGCAGCTTCAGTCGGAGCATTTGCTGGAGCTACAGGCGCACAATTGGGTCAAGGTGTTCCATTTCCGACGGCTATTGCAAATAATAAAGATAAATTGGTGAAATCCAATGTCCCTTATATCAAGCCAGAGCGGGTGAGCAGTTTTGAAATAGGTTACAAAGGATTTTTTAATAAAAACCTCCTATTTGACATCAATTACTACAACAGTCAATACCAAGATTTTTTAATAAATACGGTTGTTATCCGCACGGATAGTCCTGTTACACTACCCGATGGTTCTATCAATCCTGCGGCGGGTGCCGATATTATGAGCGGTAAAACACAGGCTTTTCAGCTCTATACCAATGCTGCTGACAAAGTATCCACCCAAGGAATCAGTGCTGGTTTATCCTATATTTTACCTAAAAACTACCGTTTAGATGGCAATGTTACTTGGGCGGATTTCAATATAAAAGATGCCAATCCTAATAATATACCCGCCTTTAATACACCCACTTGGAAAACCAATTTGAGTTTTAGTAATCCAAAACTAACGGATAAAATAGGCTTTAGCGCAGCTTGGCACTGGCAAAGTGCTTTCGATTGGTATGGAACTTTCAACGGTTTGAACCCTGGACGTATCAATGCTTATAGTCTTTTAGATGCACAAGTGAGTTATAAAATACCTCGTTTGAAGACAATTATCAAACTTGGTGCTTCAAATTTGACAAATAAATACATTGTACAGGCGTATGGTTCACCTGCGGTGGGCGGTTTGTATTATGTGAGTTTAAACTTTGATGAGCTGTTTAGGTAAGTTATGTCTTTAGTATGTGGTTTTTAGTGTATAGAAGGTATTAAAATCCAACTTTCTAAAAACTAAAAACCACACCCTAAAAACTCCGCTACCCCCTCAGTATGACAATCATTTTTACTCGTTTTTTAAACAAAACAATGGAAAATTCAAAAAATAACTGGTTGGCTTTTACACTTTGTGTATTGGCTTATACTTTTTCAGGAACAGTCTCAACTATAATGTCTGTCTATTTGCCCGTTGCCATACCTGAATTATTGGGCGGCTCGGCAACAGAAGGGGAATTAGGGGAAATTGGTGCTTATATCAATGCTTTATTTCTGTATGGTTGGATGATTGGCGGCTTATTTTTCGGGGTGTTGAGTGATAGGGTAGGGCGAAAAAAAGTCTTAGTAATTGTAACAGCTTTATATGGTTTAGCGACAGTTTTATGTGTATTTATACCTAATTATATTGCACTGATATGCTGTCGTTTTTTCGCAGGCATGGGTATTGGGGGCGTTTTATTAGTCTCTACTGTTTATATTGCTGAAATATGGAGAGCGGAAACACGCCCTATCATTTTAGGTATTTTAGCTGTTTCTTTTCCAGTAGGTATTGTGGCTTCTGGAGGGTTAAATATCCTTATTCCTGTATGGCGTGATGCTTTTTGGTTGGGTCTACTCCCTTTAGTTATTGCCATTTTAATCAGCATTTTACTACCTGAATCCGAAAAATGGCTAGACATAAAAACAATGAAAAAAGAGAATCTCCAAGAAAGTATATTCGATTCTGAATATCGAAT
>JANPHO010000605.1:0-8192 GCA_031424515.1 Saprospiraceae bacterium | reverse complement strand
AAGCGCATTGGTACACCTTGGATTGCACGTGGAAAAGACAATTTAACGCGTTTTTTACGCCCAGGTATTGCTTCCACTAACAACTTGGCTTTTTCAGGCGCAAATGACAAATTTGATTATCGTGTATCAGGTACGCACTCTTACCAACAAGGTATTATGCCGAATACATGGTTGAATACTATCAATTTGAACACAACTGCGGGTTTAAATATTACAGATAAATTGCGCTTAGAAACAAATGTGAATTACAATCGCCAATTCACACCAAACTTCCCAGACGTACAATATGGCCCTAACTCAATGATTTACAACATCGTTACTTGGGCTGGTGCTGACTGGAATATTGATGATTTTAATCCTAAAAAAGGGGGGTCTTATTGGCAAAAAGGTAAAGAAGGCGTTCAACAAATTTACGCTGAATACCAACGTTATAACAACCCTTATTTCATGGCTTATGAGTGGTTACGTGGACATTACAAAAATGACCTTTACGGATATACTTCTTTGAAATATGCCATTTTACCGAATTTAACGGCTCAATTGCGTACTCAAATCTCATCTTATGATTTGTTACGTACTGAAAAATTACCTTTCTCTGCAACAACTTATGGTCGTGAAGAAGGTAAAGGTGACTACCGTGAGGACAAACGCAATCTTTTTGATAGCAATACTGACCTTTTACTATCTTACAATAAGAATATTACGGAAGATTTCGGGGTAAAAGCATCAGCAGGTGCTAACTTGCGTAATCTATATTACCGCTCAAGCTATATAACAACTGATTATTTGAATGCGCCACTTCCTTACACATTCAGTAATACATTGAATCCTTTGAAATCTGCCAATTTTACAGCAGCCATGACCGTACCGAGTGTATATGGTTATGCGGATTTTAACTATAAAACATGGGCTTATTTGTCAGTAACGGGTCGTGTGGATAAGAGTTCTGCGCTTTTACCTAAAAACAACTCTTACTTCTACCCCTCAGTATCATTGAGCGTTTTACCATCTGAAATGGTGAATTTGGGTGCTATTTCGTATCTAAAACTTCGTGGCTCTTACGCCAACGTAGGTGGTTCATTGACGTCTGACAATATCGGTTCTGCTGGTTCATTTATCGGTTATGGTGCTGGTTACAACACACCTTACGGCGGACCAAGCTATTTATTGCCTGTTTATAGCATCACAAAGCCTTATAACAATCAAACAGCGGCTTATTACAACCGTTTTTTAATTGATGAAAACTTGAAACCTGCATTCAGTTCTACTTACGAATTGGGTGGTGATATCCGTATCTTGAAAAACCGTTTAGGACTCGATTTCAACTTTTTTAACGCTGTTGATGGTCCTCAAATCTTTAATTTACCTGTATCAGAAGCTGCTGGCCCTACATCTTACCGTACAAATGGTTTGAAAACACAACGCAGAGGTATCGAATTGACTTTGACAACTGTACCTGTTAAAACTAAAGATTTTGGTTGGGACATCCTTGTTAACTGGTCTCGCTACCGTGAAACTTTGAAAGAAATCTACGCGGCTGACCCAAGTATTACCACTTTTAACAATTTCTTTAAAGTGGGTGATCGCTTAGATAAATACTACGGAAGTGCTTTCGTGCGCACAGGTACAACTACAGTGGATGGTGTAACTGTTTATGATAAAAATACGCCTATTATTTACTCTGGTGCTTTACCATTGCGCCAAGGCAATCAGTTCTTGGGTTATACCAATCCAGATTGGATTTGGGCAGTTAAAAACAATTTGAGATACAAAGGTTTCACTTTAGGATTCCAATTTGATGGTCGTATCGGTGGTGTAATTGCTAACTATATTGAGCGTCAAACGTTCCGTGGTGGTCGCCACATCAAGACCGTACAAGGTACTATGGCAGCTGCCCGCGAAGCAGATACAAAAGGTCTTAAAACTTGGACTGGAGAAGGTGTTGTGGTAAGCAGTGGTACTATCAAATATAATAATAACCTCATTATTTCTAACGCCAGTGAATTAAAATTCGCTCCAAACACCACTCAAACGTTCCTCCAAGACTGGATTAGCCGCTATTATGGTACTGACGAAGGCACGCTTTATTCACGTACTTATTTCAAATTGCGTGAATTTACCTTGACTTATCAAATACCAAATACCATTTTGAAAAATACGGGTATTCGTCAAGCCAATATCTCTTTCATCGGTCGTAACTTAGGCTATTGGGCTGAAATGAGTGATTTGGATATTGACCAATATGCCAACCCACTTACTGGTAACTCTGGTTTCCAAACTCCGACTTTGAAACGTTATGGTGTGAATTTGAACATAACTTTCTAAAGTGTTTGGGTTTTAGTTTTTAGTGTGTAGTTCAATCTACACACTAAAAACCAAAAACTATACACTCTTTTCATTTTTAATTTTTAAATAAAAAAACAATGAAATTCAATAAATTAGCAATATATCTTTTGACAATCGTAGGCTTGAGTTTTACGGCATGTCAAGATTTTGATGAGTTGGCAGTGAATCCAAACGCGCCAACTTCAGCACCTGCTTCGCTTGTTTTCAACGGCTTGTGCAATGATTTGAATGGTCTTTATAGCGGTTCGCCGTGGGACGATGCTTCACAATATGCTCAGTATTACTGCGTGAATTATGAGTATTATGGCAATCAAAACTATGGTTGGACGACAACCGCTTTCACTTATGGCTCTATCTATAATATCCAAAAAATGGAAGAAGAAGCCATCAAGAATGGGGCAAAAGACGTGAATCCTTACGCTGCTATTGGTAGATTTATGAAAGCATATTTCTACACCAATATGTCCCTTCGCGTGGGTGACGTGCCTTTGAGCGACGCTATCAAAGCACAAACGGGCGTTTTTAAACCTAAATACGATTCTCAAAAAGCCGTTTTCAAGCAATCATTAACTTGGTTGGAAGAAGCGAATACGCAATTAACCACTTTAATCAATGCTGCTGACGTATCTCTTTCGGGTGATATTTATTTAGGCAATGATTTGCGTAAATGGCAAAGAATCGTGAACACTATGCGTTTGCGTATTTTGGTTCAGTTGAGTAAAAAAGAATCGGATACAGATTTGAATATAAAAGCGCAATTCGCTGATATTGTCAATAACCCAACGAAAAATCCAATTTTGACGGATATGAGCGGTAATTTGCAATATACTTACAACTCAATCAACAAATATCCGACTAATCCTGATAACTTCGGTTTTGATGCCACTCGTAACAACATGGCTAAAACCTACGTGGATGTTTTGAAAGACCTTAAAGATGCGCGTCTTTTTGTAACTTGTGAGCCTACAGAAGCAGCTATTAAAGCGGGTAAAACAGCGGCTGATTTTGATGCTTACGAAGGTGCAAGCACAGGTGAAGGTTTGGATGTAATGAGTACAAAAGCATTAAAAGGAGAATATTCGTTCATCAATCGCAAGCGTTATTACGCAAATTACACTGCTGAACCAGGTATTATCGTGGGTTACGTCGAAATGTGTTTCAATATTGCAGAAGGCATCAACCGTGGTTGGGCAACAGGTAATGCTGAAGATTGGTACAACAAAGGTATCACCGCTTCAATGAAATTCTTTGGCGCATCTGATGCTACTATCACAACATATTTGGCACAACCAAAAGTGAAATACAGTGGTAATAATGCTGCTGGTTTAACTCAAATAAATACCCAAAAGTACATTGGTTTCTTCCAAAATTCAGGCTGGGAATCATTCTATAATCAACGCCGCACGGGTATCCCTACTTTCTTAGTGGGTCCCGCAAATGTGAACTCTAACCGCATTCCAAAGCGTTGGCAATATCCTTTGAGCGAGCGTGTGACGAATGCCGAAAACTGGACTGCTGCCTTAAAATTACAATTTGATAGTAATGTGGATGAGATTAATAATGTTCTTTGGATAGATAAATAAATACTTAGTTTTTCCATAGTGATTATGATTGGATGAGGGCAAGGTTGAAAAACTTTGCCCTTTCTATTATATTGCATCTTTAAAATGTTTTATAATTAAATCAACGAGATATGAAAAAAATAACACAACTATTAGCCTTATTTATTCCCTTCTTTACATCTGCCCAAATACCCAGTAGTACTGAATTACATTCACAATTCGACCAAATCGGCAGGTCACAACGACCATCCACCGTTCCTATTTTTGATTCGCGCTATGAAGGCGTGAAAGGCTCTCGTTTTACCATAGAAGATTATTTGGCAGGTGAAATCTGGTTGACCGATGGTAGGCATTACACAACAGAGTTAAGATACCGTTTTGATGAAATCGAAAACAGTATTCAGGTACAATATGCCGACGGCAAAGAGTTATTGCTTTTCAATAACTATGTAACGAAACTGCATCTTTTTAATAAAGATTCAACAATAATTTATCGAAAAGACATCATTGAGGGTGAAAAAGACATCCACAAGCTTCATCAAGTCTTGTTTGAAGGCAAAAATTATTCTCTTATCAAATTACCCACCCGGAAGGTCGTCCGCATTGATGAAAAATCGGCTCTTACCATAGGCAGATTATACGACCAAATCAATCCGATTTATCACTATTATTTCAAAACAGTAAATGCTCTTTTTAAAGAAATAAAATTGAAAAAAAAGGATATTATCAAGGTTTTACCTTCTCAAAAAGGGTTTCTTGAAAAGCATTTCAATACCCCTCAGTACGATAAGGATTTAAATGAAAAAATGCTCATCTATATGTTTCAAGAAATGGACAAGGAATGATGTCGTGCCATATTAAGTTTAGATGAAGTCTTACACCAAAGCAGATTTTGTTCAATAAGTTCCCTTAATTTTGTGAGGTAATCAGTTACTTGTCAACACAACCCAGAACCAAAGAAGTACTTAGGTCACACGCCTAAAGTTTAAGAAGACTCATCTTTGTTTGAGAGGGTAAAACCGTTAACGGTTTTACCCTTTTTTTATGGTTTTATTAAGTTTATGTAAAGTCTGAGGTACACCGCTGCACCCCTCAGTATTTCGCTTAATTTTGCGGTATGATTTAGGAAAGAGTAGGTTTTTTTACATATTCATACATTCTTGTTGTTTAGTTACTATGTAAGGCATCGCGCAAGTGATGCCTTTTTTTAGTATTAAGTTATTGTAAATTCTACATTCACAGGGTGTAGCCTTCAGTATTTTACCTAATTTTGCGTTATCGTTAGATTCAAAACCCTAATAAAGAGTTAGTTTTTTCATACAAATTTGGTGGGAGGCATGGCATTAGGCGATGCCTTTTTTAATATTAAAACGTGCATCCAATGGTACACAACAAAACGCAACAAACAGTTGATGAAATTTTTGGTTTCTTTGAAAAATATGGTAACGACCCTTATTTTGGCGAGCCTGTCAGTCAGCTTCAACACGCTTTTCAAGCCGCAGAATTGGCGCGTACTGAGGGGTATGATGAAGAGGTCATTATTGCTGCTTTTTTGCACGATATTGGGCATCTTTGCGTGGAAATCACGGAGGATACAGCTATGGCTGATTTGGGTGTCAAAGACCATGAATTGGAAGGAGCCAATTATCTGCGCCAAAAAGGGTTCTCAGAAAAAATTTGCCGCTTGATTGGGGCGCATGTGGCGGCTAAACGCTATTTGACAGCCACTGACCCCATTTATTACAATAATCTCTCAGAAGCCAGTAAAAGGACGCTTGAATTTCAAGGCGGAGTAATGTCCAATGCGGAAGTCGCTCATTTTGAAAGCGACCCGCTTTTTCCCCTTTATATCCGCATGAGATTGTGGGATGAACAGGCTAAAAATCCCGCTTCTCCCCTACCCGATTTATCTGTTTACAAAAATATGGTATATGATTATTTATTTCTAAGTAATCAAGCAAATTAAAACGCTTTAAAGTTTCTTGCCCCATTTTAACATCTTCACAAAATGACTGCAAAGAATGTTTCCAATCCTTGATATTACAGTTTACTGAACGAGTCGGTTCTCAATTTGGCGGCTATTGCTATTAATGCCCCTGCAATCATAGGTGTCTGCATGTTTTCATAAACTGTTTTATCGTAATTATAGTGATTTTTAATCATATTATCGGCTCTAATACTTTCCTCTAACTCAAGCCAAAAGGTCTCATCTTCTTCTATCAAACGCTCAAAAATAGCTTTCCTATCTTCAAAAAGGCTTTTAATACCTTGTTTTCTTTTTTCTTCTTGCTGCTGACTGAGTATATATTTTTCTTTTTTCTCAGCGTCTTTTGGGGATTTTACTTCTTTTTTATGGGCAGATGTATCTTTATATGCTCCTCTAACGGCTTCTACAAAAAAACCGGCGATATTCGTTATTTTACCCGTTAGCATCGCTTTTTCAGTCACTTGCACAGCTTGCTTGATTTCAACTTCCGTGTGTTTTTGAACTAAACTCATTAAAACTTTTAAACTAACACCAAATTTTATGACCACTGCCCCGTAATATTCAGCTATCAATTTTTCTTGATTATCACTCAACAGATAACTTTTATCCAATTCAATTTCAGTTATGGGTTGTGCATCTTTTTCAAAATTAGTGTTAACAGGTGTTTTGATTTCTTCAAATTCTGCGTCCTCTACCCCATCGAATGACGCATCTCGAAAAGCACTACCCGTCATTTTACTTAATTCAGCATCCGTTTTTCTTCTAAATTTAAAACGCAAGGAAACGACCTTTTTACCCTCTTTTTGTTTCTCAATATTCAATATCAAAAGGTCTGTATAGTTATTGATTTCATCCTCTGAAGGTTTGATAACCCAACGATAAAAGTCATTGTATTTTTGGTACTCATGTTTTAAGTCAAACATGGTTTTCATTTCAGCTATCATGAGCGTTCGAGAGCCTATGCTTTCATATTGTTTTAATATTTCATATATTCTGACTGAATAAACACCTAATTTCACAACATTCCTGAGGTCGTAAGCCGTAAAATTCTTTTGAAGTTGCAGCAGTAAAGGTTTCATTTTCTCTTGCACAACTACATCAATATATTCGTGGTTCTCGGTTTTAGTACCACTGACTAAATAGTCTATCTCGGTAATCAAAGTAACTTCTTGTTCCCTCAATACGCCATCTACATTATAACTGGTACGAACGGGCTTTCGGATTAGGCTTTTCGCTGCTTCGCGCAGGGAGGCATAGGCATCTCCTGAGGTTAATCCAAAGGTTTTGATAATATCCTTATACCAAATGCGATAAGGACGTAAATCAGTGTCATCCTTGCGAATTTGGGAAAGTATTGACAAAAAAAAGCGTGTTTCCCATATATCAAATTTATACCTTGATTCTACAAGATTATTTGATTTTTTGATTAAGACTATTGCCTTACTGTTTTTATTACGAACTTTAGCCATTCCAAAACTATTTAATTTCTAAAAGCGAGAAGTAAAGAACAAAAGCGAGAGAAACGGGAAATAAAAGCGGGAGAAACGAACAAGGACTACTTAAAGCGAGAATAACGGAACAATAATAAGACTATTTTTAAATACTTGTTCTTTATTTCTCGTTTTTATTTTCTTTTTCTCTCGCTTTTGGCTATAAATCGTAATCTTCGTTCTTTTTCTCTCGCAAAAGGAGCTTGATTAATTCTAACCTGTTCCGTTTCTCTCGCAGATTGTTCTTTATTTCTCGCATTTATTTTCTTTTTCTCTCGCTTTTTCTCCCGTTCTTCTCGCTTTTATCTTCTTTATTTCTCGCTTTTTCTCCCGTTCTTCTCGCTTTTATTCTCTTAACCTATTGATATACAATAGATTATAGAGAAATAAAAGAACATAAAAAGATTTTAAAAAGTAAAAGCATCATCAAAATAAATTTCTTGATGGTGCTTCAGCATTTGAATAGTGTTTTTTAGGGATTGTATTTTAGTACATTTTTACACGTAAAAAAGTCTGTACGTATATAAGTCTTATTATTTATATACGATTGAGTTAAATTTTCATTTTTTTGAATTTTTATATTTTCTACTGTTCTTTGGGATATCCCCCTCAGTATAAAAGAGAGTTATGTTGAAAAAAAACAATTTTTTGAATTTAATACTTTTATACGTCGTGAAGTATGTACGTTTATACGTTTGATTTTCTTGTTTTAAAGATTTTTAAACTGATTGTTTTTATTTACACTGATAAAAATCCAAATTATTTTATTTGCTTTTAGGGCATTTTAATTTAAAAAACGACCAAGTT
>JANPHO010000604.1:0-1911 GCA_031424515.1 Saprospiraceae bacterium | reverse complement strand
CCAAGTCTCTGACTTGGTGCATACATTATATGGTCTCTGACCAATACCCCCTCAGTATTCCACCCCCAATACACCCCGAAAAGCTGTATTGGGGGTGTTTTATTTCATCAAAATAATGCTTACTTTTGTAGTAATAAAAAGAATAACACATGTCTATTGCAGCCGCAGATAAAAAACAAATAATAAAAGAGCCTAAAAGATACACGTTGCAGGAGTATTTGCAACGTGAGGAAAAGGCTTTGCACAAACACGAATTTCATAATGGTCAAATAATCCGTATGGCAGGTACAACATTCAAACACAACGAAATCGCTTCAAATACCATAAGTGCTTTAAAAATTGCGGTTAAATCATTACCAATAAAATATAGAGTGTGTAACAGCGATCAAAAAATATATATCAGAGAGCTCGATAAGGCCTTATATCCCGATGCATTGGTAATTTGCAAAGAACCTGAGTATTGGGAAGGAAGAGAAGATTTAATAGTAAATCCACTTTTAATAGTAGAAGTTGCCTCTTCAAGCACTCGGAAATGTGATAGAGGAGATAAGTTTATGCTATATGAGTTACTCCCGTCATTCTGTGAATATGTGATAGTTGAACAAAACAAACCCCACGTAGAAACTTGGTTCAGAGAAAACGAAATAACGTGGAAAAAGTCAGTGAAAAATACAATAGAAGATGAAATCGAGATAAAGTCACTCGGCGTAACTATTTCGTTATCAGATATTTATGATAATATAGAATTTTAAAAGAAATAATATTACTCCCCTCAGTATTCCACCCCCAATACACCCCGAAAAGCTGTATTGGGGGTATTTTTTATATCTGAAACGATGGTTGGGCGATTTAAAATCAAAGAATTGTCCATTTGTGGGGGCTTTATGTGTAAAAAGACATTAATTTAGTGTTTTAACTTGTTACATTAATTTTAACCATAAAATACCCATTAAAATGAATACATTAAATTGCCCAGAATGCGAGGGAGAATTGACATTTGAGTCCAATGCAGCGGCAGGGGAAATAGTGGCGTGCCCTCATTGCGGTGCAGAACTTGAAGTTACGAGCATCAATCCCATTACGCTTGATTTAGCTTCAGATGCAGCGAAGGAAGATTGGGGCGAATAATCGCACTTGAATCTATGGAGACGTAGTTGACTGTTAGGAAAGGCTGATAAGTGGCATTTAGATGCTATCTCTCACCGAGCGGTCGGGACAGGTCGGTATTGCCGAGTATTTAAACGAATAAAAACTAATCGACTCACCCAATCATAGACACTGCACAAACGAAAAAGAGCCCTTTCCTTTTGATTTCAACTTTTCACACTCCGATTTTAGAATAAAAGCCGATGCAAATGACTTTTCACCCGTTGATTCGGAGTCTCCACAGAAGGAAAGGACTCAAAATCAGAAGGCAAAAGGTTTTTTCCAATTGCGTTAAGCTTATTTCCCTAAGACGAGAGCGAAAATCAGAAGGAAACGAGCCATTTCCTTTTGATTTTGCCTCTGTTCCAATAGTCGAAAGCCTTCCGCCGATATGCAAAAAGCTTTTGACTGAAGGAAAAAGCTTATTTCCTTAGGACGAGAGCCAAAACCGTTAGGCGAAGAGTCATTTCCCTCTGATTATTCTCTATTTCCAACAGTCGAAAAGGTTTTTCCTTTTGGAAATTTCTTTTTTCCAGTTGGCGAAAGTCTTAAATCAACTGCTTTTAGTATGAAATCAAATGCATTAGAGTCTATACATGAAACGGGGTAAAATCTCGCTTTTCATAAACCATTGAAATACGTGATATATCGTAATTGCTTAGCCAGATAGTCGCTGTTGCTCCGTTTAGCCACTGATAACACTGAAACCGACTGATTTTACACTGATTTTTTAAAAAATTACGTGTGAATCAGTGTAAAACCAGT
>JANPHO010000603.1:0-3233 GCA_031424515.1 Saprospiraceae bacterium | reverse complement strand
TTCAATTTGCTCTTATCGCCTTTTTTATAGGTTTTGGATATTTAGCATTTAGCGCTGCCCGTAAAAGTGAGCAAAATCAAGTATGGGTGGGTATGGCTAAAGAAACGGCACACCAATTAGGTACGCCGATTGCTGCCATTTTGGGTTGGATAGAACATCTTAGAACGACTCATGAAGAGGACGAAATGACGCAGGACGTAGTCAATGAATTACAAAATGACGTCAATCGGCTTTCGCTTGTTGCCGACCGTTTTTCTAAAATTGGTTCGGCTCCTGAATTAACGCCCGTCAATATTTATGATGAACTTGACCGATGCAAAGAATACATGCAAAGGCGTTCGCCGCGCAAAGTTATTTTTGATTTTCCTAAATATAAAAATGAAGCCGGTGAGGAAACCGAGTTTCTATTCGTCGAGATTAACTCACATCTTTTTGATTGGGTCATTGAGAATCTATTACGCAATGCTTTAGATGCAATGGAAGAAGGGCATGGTACTATTACGGCGAAAATCTACGAAGAGCCACAATGGGTTTGCATTGACATTACCGATACGGGAAAAGGTATTCCTAAAAGCAAATTTCATACTGTTTTTCAACCCGGTTTTACGACTAAAAAGCGGGGTTGGGGCTTAGGGCTTTCACTTGCCAAGCGCATTATTGAAAATTATCACGGCGGTAAAATAATGGTTAAAGACTCTGAATTAGGCAAATTCACGACTTTTACCGTTAAAATGCCTAAGAAGTAGTGCTTGGTTCTTAGTTGTTCGTGCTTTGTAATATCCCCAAGCACTAACAATCAAGCACCAAGCACTATTTCTTCCACTTTATATTACACCCACCACTTGGGTATTGTTTTTCTGTAACCGGTGTACCCCTCAGTACAGCGTCCAAAGCAGCCCTTAAATCTTCTCCAGTAACGGGGTTATCGTTTTTAGGGCGGGCACTATCGAATCTGCCCCTATAGACTAATTTCATTTCACCATCAAAAATATAGAAATCAGGCGTGCAAGCGGCATCATAAGCCTTTGCGATTTCCTGCGTTTCATCGTATAAATAGGGAAATGTATAGCCCGCCGTTTGAGCCAGTTCCGTCATTAAGTGAGGTGCATCCATCGGGTAATTTTCAACATCATTGCAACTGATGGCCACAAAACTGACTCCTAATGGCTGATAATCACGCGCCACTTTTACGATACCTGCGTTCAAATGAAGCACATACGGACAGTGATTGCATGAAAATATAATGACAGTAGCTTTGTCGGATTTAATGTCATCAAGGCTCAATATTTTTCCACTCACTGTATCGGGCAGTGAAAAATAAGGCGCTTTTGTGCCCAAAGGCAGCATAGTAGATTCTGTGAATGCCATTTTTTATTAAAATTTAACGTATTTTACCATCAGTCATGAACCAAGTTGGCGAAGGGTCTTGAGGGTCGCCGTGATAATTGATCGTGATTTCTTCGCCCGCTTCAATATCTCTGACGGCATGTATTTCAATGATTTGCTCTTCAAAATCCATGAAATAATCGGCATTTGAAGGGCAATAATGATTGTAAAGAGAGCCAAAGCCCAATGCCAATGCACATTGCTTTTGATCATCGCCCCAAAGGAAATAATAATCATAAAGGGTAGTAGTATCCAATATTTCCATTTCCCCTTCTTTTAATATAATAACGGGGCATATCTCTATCAAATCTCCACTTTTAATGGGGGCACCTGTAAAAACGCCTTTACCGCCAAGCTCACTGAATGTGATGAATAATGCTGGGTTTCTCATATTTATTTCTCGTTTTCGTCCACACCTTCCTCTTCTTGTCGTTGAATTTCTTCGGTACTGAGGGGTTGCTTCAATTCTTTTAAGAACTTGCCTTTTTCATCAAATTCGAGTGATATATAATCTTTATCCGTTTCAATTTCAATTTGAAGGAGTTTGGATTTTCCGTCAAAAACTTCTTGGATAATAGCAATTGTGAATGATTTATACCGTTTTTTGAGTTCTGCCTGAATATTGGCAGGAAGATCTTCCGTTGCGATGAGCGTGGTAGTGTATTGAAATTGCCCTTTTTTATCGTAAAATGCTTTGCACTCATTTTTGCCGTTGCTGAAATTAGCCACATATCCAATATCTATGGTATCCCACACAACATCCTGAGCTTTGGGATATTGAGCTGTGAAAGCTTGGAGTACCCCCTCAGTACCAAGTGTTGAAGATGAACCATTTTTATCATTTTGAGTAGGCGTTGCTTTATCACAAGATGCAATTGTAAACAAAACAATGATATATGAATAGATAAACAATCGCATAGGCATTTTTATTTTAAGTCGTTTAAGTCTGCAAAGTTAGGTTTTGAAAAATTCAATATTCACGCATGAAGCATAAAATTTTATTTTTTATTTAAAAATGGACTTGATTGGCTAAAATAAGTAGACGTTTGAAATTAATAGCTATTATATTATCTGAGTCGCCTCTAATCCATGAATAGCAAAAGGCAATCCCGCTCAATAGCGAAATTGCCTTTTTTGAATTTTATCTCAATGGATTTTTTTAAAGTTAAAGGTTCAAGAAACAGAATTATTCGTTTTCAAAAAACTCTTTTTGAGTGCCAGCGTCGTCATGCTCATTATTGGCAGCATCATCGTCTCTATGTTTACGAGCGGCGTCGTTGACAGCATGAGTTGATGTATTTGGTACTGGGCGAGAGTTTTTGGCTTCTACGCTTTTAGTAGCATGAGGTACAAGGCGTAAGCGGTTTTTATCGATTAATTGCCCAGTAATAGTGCAAATTCCGTAAGTTTTATTTTGAATGCGAAGCAAAGCATTTTCAAGATTACGGATGAACTGTTGCTGACGAGCCAATAAATTATTCAGCATTTCCATTTCTGTGTGGTTCGTACTTTCGTCAGTCCAATCTCCGCTTTGTTGATTACTGCTATTTTCATTCATTTCAATCATTTGCTCACGAGTGAACGCTATTTCTTGAAGAGCTTTTACGAGTTTTTCATCTATTAATTCTTTGAACTGTCGTAATTCCTCATCCGAGTATCTAACTGTCGTTACAGGCATTATCTATCTCTTTTAAAATGGGTTAAAGAATCATAATTTATTCATAATCAGGGTTTTAATTAAAAAACCATGCCAATTGGTTTGATAAGCTCATGCCTAATTCTGACTAAGTTAAAATGCCTTTTAAATGCTTTTATTGTGTATATAGTTTTTTAAAACAGCAAAAAAT
>JANPHO010000602.1:0-3737 GCA_031424515.1 Saprospiraceae bacterium | reverse complement strand
TATTATCGTTGCCCATAAATAGCACTTTACTGCCTTCTTCCCAATCGGATACAGCATGAGAGCCTTCCTGAAAAACGGCTGTCCATTGACGATAAGTGGCATCATCCCAGAGAATTTGCCAAACTCTACTTTTAGGCGCATAGATGTGAATAGAAAAATTAAGCTTTTTCATGATTTTTAATTTGATTTATGAAAAATACTGAGGGGTGTCAAAATATTAAACTTTTTCAGAACAGTCAAACATCCATTGTATGCCAAATTTATCGGTGCAGGTGCCATAATAACTACCCCAAAACATATCTTGAAGCTCCATTGTCACCTTTCCCTTTGCGGAAAGCGCATCGAATATTCGTTTTGTTTCAGCTCTGGTATCAGGCGATAGGCAAATATAAGAATTATTGCCTTTTTTGACTGTAAAACCCATAGATTTGGGTGCATCAGTTCCCATTAGTACATGGCCACCCAAAATAGGCAGTGCTACATGCATAACAAGTTTTTTGTCTTTTTCTGCCATTGGTGGCATGCCTTCCTGTGGGGGAATACTGCCCATTCGCATGATGCCTTCGCCCGAAAATTTGCCTCCGAAAACAGATTTATAAAATTTAAACGCTTTCTCAGTGTTGCGAGGAAAATTGAGATAGGTACTTACTGTTGCCATGATTAGTCATTTTAATTTGTTTTAATATAAATTTATTTTTCCACTAATATTATCCAAGTTTTTATAACGTTTTGTAAGGCACTTTCTTTGGCTTTTACATCATCGATATCTTTAAAAATCGCCAGTCTTCGGCCATCTTTATAATCACCTTCGAGTAAACCCGAAGTATCATTCACCTTTGCACCACTCGGAAAAACAAGCATAATACGCCCTTTATGCAGGTTCATGACGATAATTTCACGCTTATATTCCTTGGGGTCAAATGGTTTCATCTCGCCCGTATAATAAAAACTGGGGTTGTTCCACTTGATGTGCTCACCGATTTCATTATCCGTTTTTAAAATAATATGCCGAATAGCTTCCACGGTTTGTGCCAATGCAGGTGCAAGTTTTTGGATATGCTCTGTGACTTGTTCGTCGTCTGTTAATTTATTTTTTTTCATATTTTTCGGGTTTTCAATTTGATTTTTTCTACATTCTCTTGCACTCTGAATTGGACTATTTGAGTTATCAAATCATATGGTATGGGTTTATCTAATGGAAATTGAACAGAGCCTTTGCCTTGTTTATAGATTGACAGCGCATCTTTGAAAGCTTCATGACCTGTCGGGGTAGCATAAAAACCGATATGATTTTTAAAACCCGCAAAGAAAACCAAGTTTTTACCATTGAGCATAAAAGTAGGCATACCATACTTGATGACTTCTTCCGTAGTGGGTGCAGCATTTTTAATTGTAACCCGCACTTGTTCCAAAATCCCTTGAATATCCTTTGGAAATTGGGATATATATACATCTATATTAAGTGGCTTTTCCATATTTTAATTTTAAAAAACTATCAAAATACTGAGAGGGCTTTAATCATCATTCAATTTCACTAAACACTGCATATCTTTATCATTGAGATATATTTCAATGCAATATCCATTGGTATCAAGGCGTGGGTCAGTCATCATTTTTTGAAAAGTTTTACCAATATCGGAAATATCCTTTTGATAGTCTTTTAAGATTACACTAAGGTAATTTCCTTTTTTGATTGTAAAAATATCCAAATTATATTTTTCACCAGAAAAAACCTCAGCAGCTGCCTTGTACACAATACCTCCAATAGACCCGTAAGAAATACCGAAATAACCTCTTTCTTTTGAAAAAGGGACAATAGAATGCAGTTTTTGATGTGCAGCTAAAACCCCTTCAGGAAAAGATGTTGCCTTTATATACACAACAGAAATGTCTTTTTCAATTTTCAAATTTTCCATTTTTACCTACTTTTAAAATATAATGCAAACATAAAGTTTTAAAATTTATTAAAATAGTGGTATAAACGACAAACAAGGGGGTTGTTTACGACAAACAAATTGTTTATCTTTGCTTTATGAAACATATTTCCATCCTCGTACCGGAGTCGGCGGTTTTAGCTGCCATTAGTGACCCGCTTTATATGTTTAGCGCAGTGAATCAATTTTTGGAAGCTGCGGGTAAACCAGCCTTGTTCAATGTGCAATTGGTGGGCTTATCAAAAGAAATTAAGTTGAATAATGGCTTGTTTTCAATCCATACGGATAGGCTTTTGGAGGAAGTTAAAAATACAGATTTGATATTTATTCCTGCCTTGAGCGGTGATTTAAATGCGGCTTTGACGACCAACAGAGCGTTTATCCCTTGGATTATTGAAAAATATGATAAAGGCGCGGAGATCGCCTCACTTTGTATAGGCGCTTTTATGCTCGCTTCGACGGGATTACTGAGGGGTAAGAAATGTTCAACGCATTGGCTTTTTGCGAATCAATTCCGAGCCATGTTTCCTGATGTGGAGCTTGTCAACGGCAGTATTATCACCGAAGAACAAGGTATTTATTCAAGCGGCGGAGCTAATTCTTATTGGAATTTACTGCTTTATTTGGTTGAAAAATATACGGATAGAGAAACGGCCATCCTGGCTGCTAAATTTTTTGTCATTGATATTGATAGGAATAGCCAATCCGATTTTATGATGTTTCAAGGTCAAAAAGAACATGAAGATCATGAAATAAAACAGGCTCAAACATTTATTGAGCAGCATTTTACGGATAAAATATCGGTTGATCAATTAGCGGATAAATTTGCTGTGGGCAGGCGCAGTTTTGAACGGCGTTTTAAAAAAGCAACGAATAATACCGTAATTGAGTATATTCAACGCGTGAAAGTGGAAGCTGCCAAACGAAGTTTTGAAACCAATCGTAAGAACATCAATGAAGTGATGTTCGATGTGGGTTACACCGATATTAAAGCGTTTCGAGATGTTTTTAAAAAAATCACGGGTTTAACACCTGTTGAATATCGGAATAAATACAATAAACAGGCTTTATCCGTTTAGACTTATAACACCTTTTAATTTTACCCAATAATGAAATTTCTTTCACTCCAACCATTTGTGCCATCGGGCAGTAATTTTGAAGCCTCTAAACAGCTTTTTCAAGAGTTGGGCTTTGATATAGCTTGGGATAGTGGCGATTATGTGTCTTTTAAGAAAGATAATTGTCAATTCATTTTACAGAAATACGATAACAAATCCTTCGCTGAAAATCTCATGATTAGCATTGGTATAAGCGATGCCGATGCGTTTTGGAAGGATGTCAATGATAAAAAATTACCTGAAAAATATGGCATTCGAGTCAGTAAACCGACTCAACAACCTTATGGCAAAGAGGTGAATGTTATAGATATTGCGGGTGTGTGTTGGCACTTTGTTGAATGATTAAGAGGAATGGAAAGTGTCACCCCTCTGTATTTAGTTAAAAAACTAATATTTTTTTAATAAAACCCAGACCTTATGATAGAACTACTCAAAACTTTCTTTTTCCTTTTTGCTGTCATTGACCCCATCGGCGCTATTCCCATTTTTTTAGAAGCGACAAAACAATTTGAAGATGATATTAAGAAGAAAATTGCTATAAAATCCAGCCTTATTGCGGCGGGTGTATTGGTGTTTTTTATCGTGATTGGGCAATTGATCATGGAATCAATGCATATCACATTACCGGCTTTTCAAATTGCAGGTGGCATTATTTTGTTTAAATTTGCCTTAACGATGGTTTTTG
>JANPHO010000601.1:0-3389 GCA_031424515.1 Saprospiraceae bacterium | reverse complement strand
CGGATGGACATTATGGGCAGCCTAAAACGGAATTTGACGCATTTTTTAATACCATAACCAATCAAATCAACGCTTTTCATCAGCAAAATCCGCTGGATTTTACGGTCATAAATGGCGATATTATACATGATAATAAGGAGTTGCTCATCACTGCAAAGGAAAAATTAGACGCGTTTAAAATGCCGTATTATGTCACCCGTGGCAATCACGATATGGTTACTGCCGAGCATTGGAATGAGACTTTTAAAATGCCTTTGAACCATGATGTGGTGGTGAAAAAAAATGCCATCCTGTTAGGCGACACATCCAATGAAGCGGGGAAATACTTATCGCCCGATTTGAATTGGATGCAAGCGAAATTAGAAGCACATAAAAACCGTAAAAATGTCTTTATTTTCATCCACATTCCACAAGCGAAATGGACGCCAAACGGCATTGATACACCCGCTTTTTTTGATTTAATTAAAAAATATCCGAACGTGAGAGCGGTGTTTCACGGACACGAACACGACCAAGATGGCGTAAAAATGGTGGATAAAATACCGTTTTTATTCGATTCTCATTTTGGTGGCAATTGGGGGACGGATTACAAAGGTTTTAGAGTCGTAGAAGTAATGAAAGATAATTCGATGGTGACGTATATTATGAATCCGACTGTGAAGATGAATGAATTGACGTATATTTAAGCAGCAAAAAATTACCCCTCAGTATTTTAACGTAAAATACTGAGGGGTATGTAAATCATGTAGTAATTCCGTATTATTTTAACGTTTTTAAAGTAAGCCCTTTGTACAAGCGACTCAATGACAATGGGCAATTATGAAGAGCATACAAAATGGCAACTGCGTCGTCACCATCATAATCTCTTAGCAGCCAAGTGGCATCTTCTTGCTTTGAAAAAACAGTGATGTGTTTTCTCTCTTGCTGAATGAGAACGTACTCTTTGAAAGACGGAATGGTTCTATACATTTCAAATTTGACCGTTTTATCATAATTTTTAGTAGAATCTGATAAAACTTCGACGATTATCAATGGATTAAGAATAGTATCTTCTCTATCTTCATAATATTGTGGGGCTTCACAAACTACCAAAGCATCGGAATACACAACTTTATTAAAAGCGTTAATTCGGATTTTTGTATCACTACCGTTGACAAAATAATTTAAATTATGCGTTTCAACGAAAATATTGAAGTAGGTAATGGCTCTACCTGCCAGATTATCATGATTGAAAGTACCTCCTGCCATCGGTATAATGATTCCATCGTGGTATTCATGCTTGGTCGAAGCCTTTTCTTCCGCTCGAAAATAGGCTTCCAAAGAAACACGACGGGGCTGGGATGCCCTTTTTTTAGGTTGATTAGATAATATTGTTTCTGCCATTTTCAAATTTAATTTATACAAAAATACGCTTTTTTTAAAAAGAAAATACCAAAATCAGACAAATGAAAAACCTATTTTACCTATTTTTAACCGTTTTATGTTTTTCTTCTTTTATTAAAAACGATAAAAAAGAGGAAAAACGACCCAATATCATCGTTATTTTTTCGGATGACCATGCCTTGCAAGCCATTAGCGCGTACGGAAGTCCGCATATTAAAACGCCCAATATTGACCGCATTGCTCGAGAGGGAGCGATTTTTAAAAATACTTTTTGCACCAATTCAATCTGTGCGCCCAGTCGTGCAGTGCTTTTAACGGGCAAATACAATCACCTTAATGGACAAATAGACAACCGTACGGAAACCCGCATCAACACAGGGCAATCCATGTTCCCGAAGTATTTGCAGGAGAGTGGTTATGCGACTTCGTGGATTGGAAAATGGCATATCAACAACACCCCTCAGTATTTTGACTATTGGAAGGTGCTACCTGGTCAGGGCAATTACTACAATCCTGATTTTATAAAAATGGATAGCTCACGTGAGCGCATCGAAGGTTATGCAACGGACATTATCACAGATGAAGCATTGGGTTGGTTGGATAAAGGTCGGGATAAAAACAAGCCTTTCAGCCTCGTTATTGGGCATAAAGCGCCGCATCGTGAATGGCAACCCGATGCGCAAGACCTTCATGCTTTTGACGGCAAAACATTTGAAGTGCCGAAAACATTTTTTGATGATTACAAAGACCGACAAGCCGCACAACATCAGCAAATGGAAATCAAAGATTTGCGGTGGGATTGGGACTCAAAGGTCAATACCCAGAATATTCCATACGTAAAACGCATGACAAAAGCCCAAAAAGAGGCTTGGGATGCTTATTATGAGCCTGAAAATGCGAAATTAGATACCACTAAAATGACCCGAAAAGAGATTGCGCTATGGAAATATCAACGCTACATGCACGATTATATGGGCTGCATTTTGTCACTCGACCGCAATATTGGACGTGTTTTGGAATATTTGGATAAAACGGGTTTAGCTGAAAATACCATCGTCATTTATGCTTCCGACCAAGGTTTTTACCTCGGCGAACATGGTTGGTTCGATAAGCGATTTATGTATGAAGAGTCGTTGCACATGCCATTTATCATGCGCTACCCGAAGGTTGTGAAACCCAATTCGGTGGTCAATGATATGGTGGTAAATATTGATTTTGCGCCCACAATTCTCAATATCGCTGGTGTCAAAATCCCTTCTGATATGCAGGGTAAATCCATTTTACCCTTGGTCAATCAAAGTAAAAAACCTACAAACTGGCGCAAATCCATGTATTATCACTATTACGAATATCCCGATGCACACCGGGTTATGCCGCATTTTGGCATCAGAACTGAGCGATACAAATTGATTCATTTTTATGGTACCAATGGCAGTTCTTGGGAATTAATTGACTTAAAAAATGACCCAACTGAAGTTAAAAACGTGTACAATGACCCTAAAAATAGGGATTTAATCATAAAATTGAAAAAAGAATTAAGGGGCTTGATGTTGCAATACCAAGATAACGAGGCGGTGGCTATTTTAGATAAAACGGATAAACCGTGAGATGCAAACCGTGCCATCCCGAGAATCGGGATGGCACGGATACCCCCTCAGTATTTCAAGCATTTTAAAACGAAAAACTATGAAAAATACCACAGCCATTCCCCGCATAGCTTCCGTAGATGCTTATCGTGGCTTTGTAATGTTCTTGATGATGGGCGAAGTTTTGTCATTCGCTAAAGTCTCGAAAGCGTTACCCGAGAGCGGTTTTTGGCAGTTTTTAGCCTATCATCAAGACCATGTGGAGTGGGTTGGCTGCGCATTGCACGATATGATTCAGCCGTCGTTTTCCTTTTTGGTGGGCGTGGCGTTGCCGTATTCCATGGCGAGTCGGTTGGCGAAAGGGGAATCCAATTCAAAAATGATTTTTCACGCTTTTAGGCGGTCGTTGATATTGATTTT
>JANPHO010000600.1:0-2312 GCA_031424515.1 Saprospiraceae bacterium | reverse complement strand
AAACAATCGGGCAGCCACAGCTCATGGCATATGAAAAAGTACCACTTACCGCTTGGTTAGGGTCTTTGGAAGTGAATAAATAAATATCGGTTAGTTGCAGATACTCCAATAAATCCGATAGAGGTAGATAGGCATTCACGAATTTCACATGATTTTGGAGAGCCAGATTGCCCACTTTTTCCTTCAACATATTGCGATATTGCTCGCCTTCCTCTGCTTTTACTGAGGGGTGTGTTTTACCAATAACAAGGAATACAACATCAGGATTGATTTCAATAATAGAAGGCAGCGCATCCAGCGTGGTTTCAATACTTTTTCCAGAACCCAGTAAGCCGAAAGTAGAAAGCACTCTCCTACCTTTCAAACCATATTTTTCTTTTAAAACATCTTTATTTAAATGCTTCACCAAATGTGTCCCATGTGGTATGACGTTGATTTTATCCTCCGATACACCATAATCATTTGCCAATATTTGAGCAGAGTTTTGAGTCATCACTATTATTGAAGCGCACGCAGCGGCTATGTGGCGAACTTTTGCTTTTAATGTTACGTTGGGATTCGGTAAAACAGTGTGAAATACCACCACCGCAGGTTTTGTGAGCCTATATAAAAACTGTAAAAAAGCCATTCCTTCTCCATTCTGAAAAAGCCCAAATTCGTGTTGCACCATCACCAATTCAATGCGTTTATCATTATTGATGGTGTGGGCTAATTCTATATATTTTGAATAATTATTGGAATCAAGCACATATTTCACCTCCTCAGGATAGGTAAAACCAACAATTCCTGCTTCCAAGGCACATACCTTGAGCGAGAATGAATCACTGAATTTATTATTCAAGGCTTTAATTAAGTCTTGCGTGTAAGTAGCTATCCCACATTCTCTTGGAGGATAAGAGGTAATGAATAAAATTTCGGGCAAAATGCTCTCCTGAAGGGGATTTTGCGTGTTTTTTCTTGTACGGACTATCGGAACCAATGCTCTTAAAGCATTTCCTCCTGTGTTCAATAAGGTTTGATTATTCATAATATTTTCTTTTTTGTAGATTCAGTATCTTATTAAAATGCCGAATCTATCGTGATTTATTAAGCAATAACTCGGCTAAAAGAGCTGATAAACTCAAAGAGGCTGTGGCAATACGTTCATCGGCTGCGCCATAATAAATGTATAAAGTATCCTCAAATAGAGCTGTTCCCGATGGAAAACACACATTATTTACCTCTCCTTTCAATTCCCACGATTTTTCGGGTGAAAATAAAGGATAGGGCAGTCGTGCGATTTCTTTATGTGGATTATCTAAATCCAATAAAGCGGCACAGGCTGAATACACATAGCCCTTGGTACTATCATGCACAGCGTGATAAATCAATAACCATCCATGTTCTGTTTCAATCGGCGGGCAACCTCCGCCTATGTAACTGATTTCATGTTCATATTTGGGTGAAAGCACGATACCTTCATTAAAATGCCGAAAATAATCCCGCCAAAAATCAGTCGTGAGGTCTCTTAGCTCTTTTACTGCAACTACTATTTGAACATCGGGTTTTATGCGATGGAGAAAGCAAAATTTACCATGAATTTTCCTCGGAAAAAAAATGACATTTTTGTCCCAAAGCAGGATTTCTTTACCGTCTTTTTCATAAATGCCCGGGTGCTGATTGTAGCGCGGATATTTGGCATTGAGAGTTCCTTTGGATTCAGCTAATTGGATGAATTCGTCATAAGTAATCCGTGGAACAATTAGTCCCTGCTTTTGAAAATGTATCAAATCCGTGGAAGTAGCCAAAGCACCGAGCGCATTGACACCGTCATAAGCCGTATAAGTAAGGTAATAGACATCTTCAATTTTGACGATACGAGGGTCTTCTACACCATGCGATTCGTAGTCAAATTGCGAGTAAAGCACGGGTTTTTCGGCGCGCTCTTCTATTGTAAGGGGTCCCTTCAATTTGCAATAACCAATACTTGAATAATTGCCCATACTCACGGCTCTGTAAAACATGTGCACATTGTCTCCTTCTCGTATGACCGCGGGGTTTAAAACACCTTCATTTTCAAACTCGAGAGCGGTTTTATTCAGTAGAATGCCTTCTTTTTTAACTTCTATCATTATTTTATCGGCTATTATTACAAAAGTGA
The DNA here is from genome assembly GCA_031424515.1 of Saprospiraceae bacterium. Lineage (GTDB taxonomy): Bacteria > Bacteroidota > Bacteroidia > Chitinophagales > Saprospiraceae > JAAFJT01. The sequence continues at coordinate 172 of JANPHO010000600.1, read as the reverse complement.
TTGAATTCTGCTCTCAGATTCTTTAGTACTATTTGTGCTGGAACTTCAGATTTTATAGCAGCTTCTTCTAAAGTAATCTGTTCGAAATAAAACAGATTGATGAGCGGGTAATTCTGTGGGTACGTTTTTACTGCAATCCCAAATTCTTTCAAATATTTTAAAGTCAATTTAT
>JANPHO010000599.1:0-13289 GCA_031424515.1 Saprospiraceae bacterium | reverse complement strand
CTATTATTTTGAAAAATATACCAAAAACGGTATAAAATAGATTTAATAGAAATTAATTTTAAAATATTATATCGAATAAATGAATTTATACAATATTTTTAAACAAAAAAAGACAGTGAACTCAAGTCCCACTGTCTTTTTTACTGGTCACTAATTTGTATATAGATAAATTAATCCACCCTTAAATCCTCCACTTTTACATTTGGAAATTTTGATTTATCAAATGTGAAAAATCCTGCCGCGTATTGTTTATTAGCCACGGGCTGTTCGAGCGCTAATTTATAGCGAGATTGATCTTTCCCGAAGGCAGTGATACTCACTATTTGATTCGTCTTTTGGTCAATGATCACCTTTATTTGAGAATATTCACCTTTGCGATTGACTGGTTTGAAAACTACTACGGTAGCTTTTGTGCTCCAACCTTCCTTCGTTTCGCCCATCAAAGCAAATATATATTCCTTTTTTTCATAAATTGTCATCAGATCTTTAGGTGACATCAATTCATTAGATTTTTTACTCGATAGACTCATGATTTTGACGGTATTATCTGACTTTTGCCATAAAGTAGTGCCATCGCTTATCATCAATTGCTTCCCAATTTCGGCTCTGTATTTATTACCTTCTTGATAGATTTTGCCTTTTTGTAGCTCTTCCTTAGTCTGTTCTGCCATTTTGAGGCTTAGAGAAAAACCCGTTTCAAGCGTTTTATAGCTTTCGTACAGTTTTTTGACTTTATCTAAAAGCGCTTTTGCTTTTGGGTCGGAAGTTTCGGTTTGTGCATTTGCTTGTGTGGATAGGGTGCTTAAAGCAATCAAGAAATAGATACCTATTGAAAAAAACTTTTTTACGTTCATATACATTTTATTATTAAAACAATTTCTAAAATTTATGTTGAATAAGGCTGCGTTTTGAATTGAGTTTTTGAGCTCAAAATAAAATTCAAAACGTATTTTAGGTATTAAACGTTATTTTGACTGTTTTGATTTCGGATAGTTATACTTTATAGGGTTAATGTTTTGTTAACCTTTTTTAAAAAACTTTTCGTTTCAATACACATTGTATAGTGTATTCATTATAATTTCACACCTTCATTTTTCACGCAAAATTATATTAAAAAATGACTTATTGGCTTATAAAATCAGAACCTGAAACATTCTCTTTGGAGGATTTTAAATCAGAAAAAGTGACTGTGTGGTATGGCGTTAGGAATTACACGGCAAGAAACAACCTCAAGGCAATGCAAATGGGTGATATTTGCGTTTTTTACCGAAGCGTTACGAAGCCTGCTATTCAAGGTTTGTCAAAGATAGTCAAAGAATATTATCAAGACCCTACCACTGAGGAAGTTGCATGGGTGGCAGTAGATATTGAATTCATTGAAGAGTTCAAAAATGAGATACCCCTCAGTACAGTCAAGGTTACGCCCGAGTTACAGAATATGGCATTGCTTAAACTGAGCCGACTTTCGGTTCAGCCAGTTACGCCAGAAGAGTTTGAAGTTATCTGTAAAATGGGGAGAGCTCAATAATTTTTACCTATCCATAAAAAAGAATCCGATGAACACTTTCATGTTTCATCGGATTCTGTATTTAGAAGGACGTAAATAATAAAATTATTCGTCACCAGCAATCGCTATCAATTTCCAACCCCATTCAGCTTTAGCTTTGTTGTATGAAAGAAGTGCAATACCTTTTAGGTTTTGACCGTCGTATAGGCGATGTCTCTTGACTAAATCAGCACCTACATAAATATTGCTCGGCTTCATGAAACCAAAATCACGACCGTAAGGGATTTGGATAGTTTCATTGATGATTTGGCAAATATCTTTCGGGAATTTTTCTTTTTCAAAGCGGCCACCGACCACTTTCCAAGCTTTACCCGTTTCAGTTTCCGCTTCACGAAGTTTTATGGCGATTATATCACCCACTTTAACTTTGATGAAAGGTCCTTTGATATTGTGCTTACCACCGATTTTTTTATCAACGGCGAAGAAGAATACACCTCTTTCTGGATCCACGTGCGTTACAATCGCAATGCTATCTGGTAAATCTGCCCAAAGCAATGCATCGGCACGGCCAGCGTGACGGATGTAAAGCATTTTATTCATGGGCGCATAGCGCGCATTTTTGTACCATTCTTCTTCTACCCAAGCTTGCATTACTTTTGAGCCATCACCTTTTTTCTTACGATTTCTGATTACTTGCTCTATCTCTGTTCTTGCCTCATTGTATAAGCGTTGCTTAATGAGCAAGCCCGCAAATGATTCGCGTACATGAGATGCTAACTCACCTTGTGCAGGCAATAAGAATGCTTTAGAATAGCAAGCCAATGCATCATTGTCTCTGCCTTCCATTGCTAAACTTTCCGCTAAAGATGCCCAAGCCCAAAACTGGTTGTTTTGAGTTTTCAACAAATGCACCAATTCCATTTGCACACGTTGTGGTTTCCCTAATTGCGACATCAATAATGTGCGCGCATAAGGCAACCAAACATTGCGTGGGAGTTTCTCTAAAACTTCTTCCAATAATGGTAAAAACTCTTGAGCGTACTCTTTTGCTTTTTCCACTGTGTTAGGGTCACTACTGCGCATTGAACTCACTAATACGCGACTATATGTCAAATATGCTCTTTCACAAAGGCTCGGTATGATAGTACCCGTTCCTGTTTTGAAAGGTGCATAATCTTCTTCTCTGAAATGTGAAAAATTCCAACCGTGTAGGAAATCCAATAAATCTACGCCATCTACATCTTTGAAATACAAAGCAATCCGCAACATTTGCGCGTGCAAATTGCTGGGTCCGAGTATCTCAAATCTTTTATAGATATTGAAACATTTATTGACTAAGTCAACATCTGGATCAGGTCTCGGTGCTAACTCTGCCAAGAGGCGATAAAGACACCAACCCACATTCACATAAGCTACTTTGAGGTCTTTGATAGTAAGTAAAACCTCTTCATAGATAGCCAATGCTTCCATGTTTTTTCCTGACTTACTGAGCTTATTGGCTTCTTGCATACGCGGAAATTCAGGGTGAATTTTGCGTTGGTATGCACGGAATTGCTCATGTAAAGGATCTTCTTCAGGTAACTCTAAGGAATAGTATTTGCCATACCATTCAATTGCACTATCTGAATTGCCTCCTTCATACTCATTGACCATTTTTTGGTAGTAAGCAGTAGCAGCAGCGCGTTTAACATCCACGTCATCGGGTGTTTTTTCGAGGGCTTTTTTTACGTCAGCCAAAGCTGCATCGGTTTTTCCAGCTTCAATCTTGGCCAGTACGTCTTCCAATAAGTTCATAGTTGTAAAAAATTAAAAAAATAAAATTTGGTGGTTTCAATAAAAAAGCATTTAACACATTGATTATCAATTCCGATTTTCGGAATAAACGAATTACGTATTTTTATCATAAAAGAGTTAAACGCCTCACTTAAACTTTGACTAACTAATAATTTGGACAAATATAATACTTTAGTTAAAATCTTGAATCTTTTTTTTAATAATGTTGAAAAGAGTTTTTTCTTAATATCCAATCAATTTATTAAAATACGGGTTTTAACGTATAAGTACTATCATATGTTTGGATTTTTTGATAAAAAGTATTAAAAAACTTCTAAAACCCCTTATTTTAACCGCAAATACTGAGGGGTAGTGGGCTTTTTTATTTTAAAAAAAAATAAATTTTTTTATTATTTTTTTTGAAATGTCTGCCATTTTCCAAATGTTAATGATCGCCAAAGCCATTCGAGGGGGCCATAATTAAAACGGCTGAGCCACCACTTACTGGTGAGCATTTGAAATATAAAAACCGTCAAGCCCATAACCAATGTCGATGTACTACCAAAATCGCCTAATTTCCCCAAACCAAAACCAAAGAAAATAAACGTTCCAATAAGGGTTTGGCATACATAATTCGTCAGAGCCATTCTTCCTACGGGTTCAAAATTCGATAATATACGTTCTCCTTTTACTTTCCTAAATAGCCAAACGAAAACGCCAATGTAAAAGAACATCATAGAAAAATTCCAAACGTCATAAAGTGTCATGCCAAATATGGCTTGCCAACTTGTGGAATCAAAGGGCTGATTTTGCCCTCCCGAGGTTTCGGGATTAGACCCCTCAGTATTGGAGAGTTTTGAAATCAAAAATTCAATCCCGAAACTTAACAATGGCAAAACAACAGTTGCAATACCGCCCCATTTCAACATTTTTTTAAAAATTAGCCAATTCGCTTCAATATCGTCAAATATGCGTCGTCTTCCTGCCCATAGCCCCAGCAAAAAATAGGCAAAAGTTTGAAAGCCTCTGCCAAAAAATGCAAATTGAGAATCCATTCTAAAACGTAAGCCATCTGTTGCATTTAAGTATGCGATTTCAGAAAAAGTTCCTTTTTTCATGACTTCAAATGCCTTTGAAGCCCGTAATGAATCGCTTTGTTCAATTATTTTTTGTTCAGCCAAAGTGGGTTTTGGGACAGCGTATTTCATAACTATTCTTGGAAAACTCAACATTAGTAACAAAATGGAGATTAAAAGCCATTTGGTACTTACATTGTAAAAAAGCAATAGAGGGAATCCTAAAAAGGCAAAAACCGTTAAAATATCGCCACAATAAAATAAATTATGCACGAACCCAATGGCAAGCAGTATCACTAAACGCCAAGCGAATCGCCAGCGAAAATCCGAATCTGAGTGACGGTCTTCTGCGTGCTGCATTTGTAAAACAAAACTTAATCCGAAAAGGAAAGAGAACAAAGCGAAAAACTTACCCCGTACCAAGATGAAAAAAATGGTATCAAACACTTGGTCAAGCACAGGAAATGATGAATGAGGCGTGTATCCAGAAGGCGGATTTCGCCCCAAATATTGTTCCATAAAATGCACTGCCACGATGCCCAAAAGAGCAAAGCCGCGCAAAGAATCTACAACATTGAGGCGATTGGATTGAGTCGGGTTTATTTTCATAGTATAGAGTTGTTTAAAAACGGAAAATTAAAGAGGAGTGTTAAAACAATAGTTCGGTAGTTTTTAGTTTTTGATGTGTAGTATTTAGACCTGTACAAATAAATTCCGATTTTTTAATTAGAACAATTTAAAATCTTGTCTAAATTAAATTTTTCTTATCAAACAAAATTTTATTTTAAGTATCTAAACACTACACACCAAAAACTAAAAACTAACGGACTATCATTGAAAGACTGTGTTTAAAAAGTTTGGAAATTCTCTTTTAAGACAAGTATGGGACTCGAAAACCCTATCCCATGTTACAGTTTTTCAAAATAATGTATTGGATAATGATAAAAAAGACAATTAATTTTAAGAAAGTTTGCACAAATCGAAAAATGTCTATACGTTTGCAGTCAGAAAAGAAATAGCTCTTTTTAAAACAGTATAAAATTTAGCGAGGCAATGAAATTTTCGCCCTTTTATTTTAGCTTTAATTTTTACTTCTTTGGTTTACCAAAAAGGGGCTATCTCGCTGCATCATGATTTGAAAATAAAATTTCAACATAAATGTAAAAAAAGGAGTCCCGCAACGGACTCCTTTTTTTGTTTAAAAAAATACCAATTTACAATTATCAACATTTTTAATAAAAATACAATGGAATCATATTATCAGCCAGCAACAGTTGCTAAAACACAGCCTCTTGAAAAACATCCGCCCAAAGTGGCTATACAAGGCGTGCATGGAGCATTTCACGAAATAGCTGCTCGGTACTTCCATACTGAGGGGGAGCTTGAAATTGTGCCGGCTGATACATTTGATATTTTATTTGAAAAAGTGCTTTCAGGCGAAGCCAATGCCGCGGTTATGGCTATTGAAAATACCATTGCAGGGAGTATTTTGCGCAACTATAATTTATTGAATAACAGTAAGTTGCGCATAAAAGGTGAAGTTTTTTTACGAATAAAACAGAACTTAATGGTTATGCCTGGCGTATCCATTGAAGATATCAAAGAAGTTCATTCACACCCGATTGCTTTACAGCAGGTTGAAGATTTTTTTGAGCAATATCCCCACATCCGACTGGTAGAAGCGCACGATACAGCTTTGGTGGCAAAGGAAATCAGGGAGAAAAACCTGACGAATATTGGGGCAATTGGCTCTGTTTTAGCCGCTGAAATTTATGATATGGATATAATTGCGGCGAGTATCGAGACTTATAAAAAGAATTATACCCGTTTTTTATACCTCAGCCCCGACGATACAGAGGGGGGGCTGGCGCACACATTCGATAAAGTTTCGATGGTTTTTAATACCAGCCATACGGTGGGTAGCTTGCATAAAGCCCTTGAAGTATTGTCGAGAAACAATTGTAATTTGACTAAAATCCAGTCCGCCCCCATTATGGATAAACCTTGGGAATACATGTTTTATTTAGATTTTACCCTTAATAATTATTCTAATTATCCTCAAGCGATGGTGGAATTATTACGGGTTGCGGGCGAGGTAAAAGTTTTGGGTGAATATAAAAGTGGAGAATACCACGAATAATAAACCCGTGCCACCGCTTTAAGCGGTGGCACGGATATAAACCAATTAATTATGCAAATTAAAACTGCCTCAAGGCTTAATAGTATAAACGAATATTATTTTTCTAAAAAGCTAAAAGAAATCGCTGAAATGAATGCGGCGGGTAAAAAAGTAATCAATCTTGGGATTGGTTCGCCAGATTTACCCCCCTCAGTGCAGACTATTGAAAAGCTCATTGAAACGGCAAAATTGCCTTCAAGTCATGCGTATCAAGGTTATGTGGGTGTGCTTGCTTTGCGTGAGGCGATGGCGAAGTTTTATTTAAAAAACTATCGAGTAGAGTTGAATCCTGTGAATGAAATAATGCCACTTTTGGGATCAAAAGAAGGGATTATGCACGTGTGTATGACCTATTTGGAAGCAGGCGATGTAGCATTGATTCCCAATCCAGGTTATCCAACTTATCGAGCAGCGGTGACTTTGACAGGTGCAGAATGTGGAGAATATCATCTTACGGCTGACAATGGTTGGTTGCCCAATTATGCGGAATTGGAGAAAATGGATTTATCGAAAGTGAAAATGATGATTGTCAATTATCCACACATGCCGACGGGTGCGGAAGCGACAAAACAAGCATTTCAAGACGTAATTGATTTCGGTAAAAAGCACAATATATTGATACTCAATGATAATCCTTACAGTTTTATCTTGAATGAGCACCCCCTCAGTATTTTGGAAGCAGAAGGGGCAAAAGACGTCGCATTGGAGCTGAATTCACTATCAAAAAGCCATAATATGGCAGGTTGGCGTGTGGGTATGTTGAGTGGAAAAGCGGAATATTTAAGTGATGTTTTGAGGTTCAAATCCAATATGGATTCGGGCATGTTTTTACCCGTTCAATTAGCAGCCGTAGAAGCATTAAGTGCTGATAATGAATGGTTTAGCGAACTGAATACCATCTATAAAGAACGTCAAAAAACGGTTTTTAAACTCATGGATTTATTGGGCTGCACCTATGATTCGAATCAAAAAGGGATGTTCGTGTGGGCAAAGATACCCCCTCAGTATAAGACAGGTTTTGAACTATCCGATAAGATATTGTACGAAGCGAATGTATTTATAACTCCTGGCGGTATTTTTGGCTCAAATGGCGATGGCTATATTCGGGCTTCATTGTGTGCCAAAGTGGAGGTTTTTGAGGCGGCGATTGAGCGGATAAAAAGTGCTATTTAATTATTGGTAATTACTCAGGTGCTATCAAATTCCCGAAGGGAATACATATTTATAGCATATATGTATGAATGAGTATCAATCCCGAAGGGATTATATATAAATGTTGTATAAAACGCAATTAAAACAATAATTTATTTTACATAAATACATACTATGGCAGGGACTTTCGGACAATTTTATGCGCATGTTATTTTTACGCCGAAACATCGCGCGAATATAATTCAAGAATCTTTTAGAGAAGAATTAGAAATGTATATGACAGGCATTATTCAAGGAAAAAAACATAAAGTTTTAGCAATTTACTGTATGCCTGACCATGTTCATGTACTTATTGGCTTAAAACCTTACATGGCACTCTCTGATTTGGTGCAGGTATTGAAAAAAGAAGCCACCAATTTTATAAATGATAAAAAATGGATTAGTGGCAAGTTTAGTTGGCAAGAAGGTTATGGTTATTTTTCACACAGCCATTCAGAGCTAGATAAAGTTATAAAATATGTACGCAATCAACCAAAACACCATAAAAAAAGGTCGTTTAAGGAAGAATATTTGGAGATTTTGAATCGCTGTGAAATAGAGCACAAAGAAGAATATCTATTTGAGTGGATATTGGAATAAGTCAATTTTATATACAATCCCTTCGGGATTATTGAAACATATTTATAGATTGCTCTATAAATATGTATTCCCTTCGGGAATGTCAATATTGGTTATAATATATTAATGAATTATAAAGAGGATAAAATAGGTTTAAAATTTTCTTTATAAGGAATTTGTCAAATTTTAGTTTTAATATTTATAAAATACTGATTATCAATTGTTTAAAATAAAAAATGAGACTTAGGACACATTCAGTTTGTTAAAAACGTTTATAGGCTATTTTAATCACATTTCATTAATAGTCGTAAAATTTTAACAAACATGAAAGCAGTAATATTTCTAAATGTTCTTTGGCTTATTTCAGTTCAAGCGGTGGCACAGTCCGTCAATTTAAAAGGTAAAGTGGTGAATATCAATACCAATGAGCCTGTTTTATATGCCACAGTGGGTTTAATCAATGCGAACAAAGGCGTTTCGACGGATGAAACAGGGCAATTTGAGTTAGCAGATGCTGATAAAGGTGATACTTTGGTAGTGAGTTGTGTGGGTTTTAAAAGAGTATTGATACCTGTTAAAAATGTATCGTCGGTCATTCAACTTACCCCCTCAGTATTGGAGTTGCCTGTGGTGACGGTGAAACCGAGTAAATCTAAAAAACTTATTTTGAATGAGTTTAAAAAGAACTCAATAAGGCTTTTTTATGCAACACAAATGAAAGACACTGCTTCGATTGTTCAATTGGCGCAATATTTTGAAAATCCGGGCAATGCAACATGGTTTGTAAGTAATCTAAATATAGCTCGTGGAAGATACTACCCTAAAGCAAATGATAAAGTAAAATTTAGGTTGCGCTTCTTTGGTATTGATGAAAAAGGACACCCGAATGGAAAAGATCTTTGCGAGTCAATATTAATAGAAGATAAAAACCATAACATAATAAAAGTTGATTTAGGCAAATACAATTTAATTATTCCTTCAAAAGGCTTCTTTGTAGCTATTGAATGGATTAAAACAAATGAAAATTTCTACGAATTTGAGTATTTAGATTCTAATAACGTAAAAAAAAGCTCTTATTGGTATAAACCTTCAATTGGGATGGCTTTACCAAAGTTCACTAATAATACCGTATTTACACTGAATTATAAAGGTGTTTGGAACGAGAGTAAAAATTTTAATTCAAAGAGATATGATAGTCCTAAAGAAATAAACCCAGAAGGTTGTAGAAAATTGGCAATATCATTAGAAATACATAATTGAGATATTTTATGATAATAACAATAATAGGCATAGGTTTAATAGGTGGTTCCTTGGCGATTGGCTTGAAGGAGAGTGGTTTTGCGACTGAAATAATTGGGGTAGAGCGCAATGAAGATTATGCTAAAAGGGCTTTAGAATTGGGTTTGGTGGATAAAATACTGCCTTTTACTGAGGGGGTGCAAGCGGCGGATATTGTACTGGTGGCTACGCCCGTAACGACACTTGTTGACCTATTGCCCAAGGTTTTAGATTTAGTTGATAATCAAATAGTTATGGAGGTCGGCTCAACAAAAGTAAATATTTTAGAAGCCGTTAAAAACCATCCTAAACGGGCTAATTTTATTGCTACCCACCCAATGGCGGGTACAGAATTTTCGGGTCCGGATGCGGCTATTCCGAATCTTTTTGAAGGCAAAGCTTGTGTTTTATGCGATGTGGAGGGAAGCAGTGCCGAGGCGCATAAAAAAGCGGTGGCGATGTATAGTTCATTGAAAATGAAAATTGTGTATCTCGATTCTGAAAGCCATGATGTACACACGGCTTATGTGTCGCATATTTCGCATATTTCCAGTTTTGCGCTGGCATTGACGGTTTTAGAAAAGGAAACCGATGAAGAAAAAATATTTGAATTGGCGAGCGGTGGTTTTAATTCCACGGTTCGTTTAGCCAAATCGAACCCAGATACTTGGATTCCCATTTTTATGCAAAATCGGGATAATGTACTTGATGTTTTGGACGAGCATATCCACATTTTAAGCACCATGCGCTCGTGTTTAATTAAAAAGAACTTCGATGAGTTTTATAAAATGATTGAAAAAGCGAACGATATTAAACGGATTTTGAAATAAATTTTAACTGAAAATTTAAATATAAAATATTGAAAACGAACACTTTAAGAGTTTTAAACGTAGTGGCTTTGGTGGCTGTTTTAATAGTCAATTACTTAGCGACTGGAGCGTATATCAATGGCGTGAAAACGAATGTCATTTCGGACAAAAATCCGAATGAGTTTGCGCCTGCGGGTATCACATTTTCTATTTGGGGGATTATTTATTCTCTTTTAATAGCAGTTTTGGTGTGGCAATTTATTTCAAAAAATGCCCTAAAAGAAGAAGCAATTGATAAAATTGGGTTTTGGTGGATTGCCAATTCTGCGCTCAATGTGATATGGCTTTTCCTTTGGCATTATGAATTATTAGCCGTTTCGGTACTTGTAATGCTCGGAATACTGTTCACTTTGGTGCAGTTGAATACCGTAATTTCGATGAAAATTGCGCCCAATACACCCGCTAAAACCCTTTTAAAGGCTGGTTTTGGCGTATATTTGGGGTGGATTTGCATCGCTACCATTGCGAATGTCACGACTTGGTTGGTCAGTATCGGTTGGAATGCTTTTGGTTTTTCCCCTACTTTTTGGACGGGCGGTTTGATAGGCGTGGGCAGTATCATCGTCAGTTTGATAACCATTAAGTTCAAAAACCTTTTTATCGGAGCGGCTGTCGTATGGGCATTTATTGGCATTATTATTAAGCAAAATCAATTGCACGGCGATTTTACGCCTATCAGTTGGGCGGCGATGACTTGGGCTTTGCCGGTGATAATTGCGATGATATATTCGAGGACTTTTAAGCGTTAATTTATCAAAATACTGAGGGGTAGCTTTAAGTGAAAATTTTAATTGAAATTTTATATAAATATTTGAAAATCAGTTTTTTATCAAAGAGAAAATAAATTTATCATGGAATTGAAACCATTTTTGGACATAAAAGAAAAACGTCCATTCCTTATCGCAGGACCTTGCTCAGCTGAGACTGAAGGGCAAGTTATGAGTATTGCTAAAGACCTTGCAGCGCAGGGCAATATTTCACTTTTCAGAAGTGGTATCTGGAAACCACGTACACGCCCAGGTATGTTCGAAGGCGTGGGTAGCGAGGGCTTAAAATGGCTCAAACGCGTGAAAGAAGAAACGGGCTTGAAAACAACTGTGGAAGTTGCCAATGCTCACCATGTATATGAGGCATTGAAATTCGGTGTGGATGTATTGTGGATTGGTGCGCGCACAACTGTGAATCCGTTTTCAGTGCAAGAAATTGCTGATGCGCTTCGTGGTTGCGATATTCCAGTGATGATTAAAAATCCTATCAATCCAGATTTAGAATTGTGGATGGGTGCTTTTGAGCGTTTGCACAAAGTGGGTATTACGCGTTTGGCGGCGATTCACCGTGGCTTTTCATCGGCTGCAAAATCAGCTTATCGCAATGTGCCTCACTTCGAAATCGCAATCGAATTGATGCGTCGTATGCCTAATTTACCAATTATTGGTGACAACTCACACATCTGTGGTAATCGCCATATGTTGCAAGAGGTGGCTCAAGAAATGATGGATTTGAATTTCGATGGTCTTATCACAGAAGTTCACTGCAATCCAGATGAGGCTTGGTCGGATGCAAAACAGCAAATCACGCCTGAGCGTTACAAACAAATGATGAGCGAAATCGTCATTCGTGCTGAAAAAGATGCTGGCTTCCTTGAAAATATCGAATCATTGCGTGTACAAATCGATGCAATCGACAACGAAATGATGAATATGCTTCAAAAACGTATGAGCATGGCGCAGGATATTGGCCGTTATAAAAAACGTAACAATATCTCAATCCTTCAACCTGAGCGTTGGAACGAAATTTTGAACTCCGCGGTTCAAAAAGGTCGTAGCCGTGACTTAAGCGATGAGTTCGTTATTCAGCTTTTGAGTGCGATTCATCAAGAGTCTATTCGTCACCAAACGACTATTATGAATGCTCCTGACGTGGAAGTAAGTGAAAAAGAAACTGTTGCTGCAAAGTAATGTGATAAAATAAATAAGGGATATCACCTCCTCAGTATAAAAGCTTAAAAAATGCCTTAAATGGGTTTTTGAAGCTGGATTTACTGAGGGGGTCTTTTTTTTAATACAATCAGAATGTAATATTAAAATCCAAAAGAGAATCCATTATTTAGTGTATCAATGACACTTATTGCCAAATATTATTTTAGGCTGCAAAAACCACTTAAAATGTACCCCTGAATTTTTTTTTCTCACCATTTCTATCTTTTTTCCATTTATTCCCTCTTTTTTCAAAAATAATAACTTTTTTTTAATTAAAAATTGATTAATTAGAATGCGATTATTTTCACAATTTAATATTTTAAATAATTGATAGTCAATGTTTTAAGTTAAAAATGACTTAAGTTTATTTCACACAATGACTTTAAAATGTCTTTGCAGGGGCGAAATCGGCGGCTTACATTTGTACTATGTTCAAGGATATGTTCATGGGATTATAATTTGATTCGCAGGCAAGCCATAGTTGATTAGAATTAAAACAAGACAAGCATAGTTTTCTTTGTGAAAACAAACGATGAGAAAGCTATAAAAACAAATACTATGAAATTAGAGTCGTGTAGGACGACCATTACGAAATCAACAACTACGGCTTGCCAAAAGCGATTATTTGAGGAGAAGAACAGAGTTTGCTTGAACAACAATAATAAAGAAAGGTTAAAAGCGTTTATATACTTCAATGTACTGATTAACTTAAAATTCTGACAAAAAGTCATTTTTAACATTAGAAAAATCAAGAAACCGAATCTAATTTTCGTTTTCAAGTTTAAGAATATGTTCATGGGATTATAATTTGTTGTGGCGGGTTGTTAAAAGCAGCCCGTTTTTTTTTGCCCTAATTTG
>JANPHO010000598.1:0-6297 GCA_031424515.1 Saprospiraceae bacterium | reverse complement strand
AAAGTCGTATCACCAATCGTCACTTGACGCTCTTGCATGGCTTCAAGTAACGCCGATTGTACTTTTGCAGGCGCACGATTTATCTCATCCGCTAATACAAAATTGGCAAAAACAGGCCCCTTCCGTACCGTAAACTCCGCTTTTGCGGGGTTATAAATCATCGTACCGATGATGTCGGCAGGAAGCAAATCGGGCGTGAATTGGATACGACTGAAATCAGCGTGGACAGCCGTTGCTAGTGTTTTGATGGCTAAAGTCTTTGCCAAACCTGGCAAGCCTTCCAATAAAATATGCCCTCTGGTAAGCAAGCCAATCATCAATCGCTCAATCATGTGGTTTTGACCCACGATGACTTTATGCGTTTCAGCATTTAATTTTTCAACAAATTGGCTTTCGATATAGATTTGCTGATTCAGTGCTTCGATATCAACATATTGGCTCATGTGTAAGTGGTATTATTTTTTATTTGTAAAATACTATAAATCAATGTTTTATGTAAAACATTCGCAACTCGTCTCTTCTATTTTAAAAGAAGAGCAAATATACAGTCCTCTTTATTAAAATAAATGTCTTTTCAATATCAATTAACCGTTTTTTAACCATTTTTAAGACGACTTAGGAAGTATTGGCTTCACAGGCGTAGTATCCAAAGGCGATTTTATGATGGGTTTTACGGGCTTTTTGGGTCTTCCCATCAATAGCGATGTGTCTACTGCTGTCATTTTAATTAAAATTAAGCTATCCGTAATTTTATTAGCGGAGTCAATAATTGCGGACATACACTCTTTGTATCGTTTTTGATGGTAACTTTCTATGACTGAATGAACCTCTTGGTCTATCATTTCTTGTTTGCGCTTTGCTGTATCTGTACACGCAATTAAGGAAAACAAGAATATCAGAATTAAAAACATCTTTTTCATAAGTAGAATTGAGTAAATCCGATTCCCTTACATTGGATATAAGGAAATCGCTTGAAATAAGTTTTCATTTTTGTTAAAAAATTGAAAATCAATGCTTTCTGCATTTTAGAAATATGAATTGAACCTTTTATTGCGGATAATTGATACCGTTGGGTAACTCAGATGTTTTTTGTAGAATCTCCTGTTCCCGTACAATAAGCAATGAATCCACCATTTTTTGACGGATTACGGGCGAACTATCTTTACACCAATTATCCATTTTGGTAGTCATGATTGCCATTTCTCTTTTCACAAGCGTGTCAATCAGGGCGCGGTCATCAGGCTCAAGTTTTACCCCCTCAGTACCACAGGCATTTAAGGCAGAAATAATGCTTAAAATAGCCATTAATCTTACAATATCTTTTCTCATATCGGTTAATAATTTCAATTTGTTTAGGTTTCTAAAATTAGATTTCCTTGTTCATTTCTGCTGGACAATAAGCAGATAAAAAACACATAAAATGCACATCCAAAACTTCCTTCAAAAGTGTAGTCCACCGTTTGCCCAACCCCAATTGCAACGTTTAACAATAAAAAAAGCTCAGTTTGGAACGCTTTTTTATAAAAAACAATGAAAAAGAAAGAAAAAATATAAAATATCAAACCCAATAAACCCACCTCCACAGCATTGAAAAGCCACCCATTATGCGGCATTTTATATCCCAAATTAGGGTAATATTGAGCATAATTTTTGATGATTTGAGCTTCCGCATCGCCTGCTCCAACGCCTAAAATGGGGTTGTTTTTGACAACTTCCCAACCCATTTTATAGGAAATAATGCGCTGTGCATCCGAATAGGTCTCAATCTGATTTTCTCGATATTTCCCTAAATCCCAAATAGCATAATTAATACGTTGCTGAAAACTGGGTATATTTTTATAGGCAAAAATCGGAATTGTCATCAAAATTAAGAAACTAAATATGCCTAAAATGTATTTTTTTTCTTTAAAAATAAGCCCAATTAACTTAACAAAGAGACAAATATAGGTTGCAACCAAACCACTCCTGACTGATATGACGTGCAATCCGATAAATAAAAAAATAGTTAAAACGGGGATTAGCTTTTTTTCAAAAGGAAATTTGTAATAATACCCTTCTCTCCAAAGTTGTAAACCGCCCATCAAAACAAAAGATGCCATGATGCTAAATGTGATATGCGTTTTTAAAAAAGGCATGGGTCGCCCTTCTCCCAATGCGATATTTATTTCATCAAAATGAAACGAATAATTGGTCAAAACCACGGCGATAGTTGCACAAAATGTTATTAAAATTACTTCTAAAATTAAAAAAACGTACTTTTTACTGAGGGGTGGAATATTTGAAATAGCTAATGGAATGACTAAGAAAGGTATGCGCAATTGCACTCGTTTCAGCCACACACTCAAATCATCTGACCATAAACCACTTAAAAAGACTAAAAAAAAAGGAACGGTTAAAGCTATTAAAATCGGATTTTTAAAAAAAGGACGCAAATACTGAGGGGGTGTCTTAGTTTGAAATTTAAGATTTGAGTTCTTAAATCCATCACTCCAATTTAAAAAACTGGATGCTACAATACCCCAAATACCGACTGAAACAAGGAAACGTGACCACGGTAATGACGTAATCAACACGATACACCAAAATATAAAAAACTCAGTGCGGGTGATATTTTGAAAAAGTCTATTCAAAATCGTATTTTTGCTGACAATTTTAAAAAATAAAAATTTAACTCGGTTTAAACTGATTATTACTATAAATTATGAGTGCAGAAATTTTCGCAAAAGTACAACAACTTATTGAAGAAATAGATATTGCTCAACCGACAACTAAGGAAGAAGTAGAAGCATTTCGTTTACGTTTCGTAGGCAGTAAAAATATTATTAAGCCGCTTTTTGGTGAAATATCGAAAGTAGAAAATGAGCGTAAGAAAGAGTACGGTCAAATAGTCAACCAAGCGAAAGTAGCTGCTGAGGAAAAATTTGCTCATCTTCAAGAGATGATTGAAGCATTTGCTGACTCTGCGGATGCTACGGCTATTGACTTAACGGCACCGGGCGACCCCCTCAGTATTGGCAGCCGCCACCCCGTTTCAATTGTGATGAATCGCATCATCGATATTTTTGGGCGCATCGGTTTTACAGTAGCGGATGGACCCGAAATAGAGACGGATTGGTACAATTTTACCGCCATGAACACGCCTGAAGACCATCCTGCGCGGGACATGCAAGATACTTTTTACATAAAAGATTCAAAAACGTGGCTTTTGCGCACGCATACTTCGCCCGTACAAGCGCGGATTATGGAAAAACAACAACCGCCTATTCGCATCATTGCGCCAGGTCGGGTATATCGTAATGAAACGATTTCAGCCCGTAGTCATGCACAATTTCATCAAGTGGAGGGTTTGTATATTGATGAAAACGTATCTTTTGCGGATATGAAACAGACATTAATGTTCTTCGCCCAAGAGATGTTTGGCTCGGCTAAAATTCGTTTGAGACCCTCATTTTTCCCTTTTACGGAGCCAAGTGCCGAAATGGATGTTTGGTTGGGCATTGATACGCCCGAAAATGCGCGTTTAACAAAAGGAACTGGCTGGCTTGAAATATTAGGTTGTGGTATGGTTGACCCGCAAGTTTTAGATAATTGTGGTATAGATTCTACTAAATATACGGGTTTCGCATTTGGTATGGGAATTGAACGTCAAGCATTGCGCCTGTTTTCAATTCCTGATATTCGTTTACTTTTTGAAAATGATGTTCGTTTCTTGAAGCAATTTGCAGCAGCAATTTAATTACGGTTGTTGGTTATTAGTTATTGGTTGTGAATGTTTAAAATAATTTAACCGAAATTAATAACTAATAACCCCTTTCGTTTCGCTCAACAACTAAATAAAGATATTGAGGGGTATGGTATTCAAAAGTACAAAAAACACTATTTTAATTGTCATCGCATTGGCTTTGATGTGTTGGGCTGCATGGATAATAGAAATCAAATGGATAGTGGGGTGGACAGGTTTGCAGTGGTTATTAACGGATTTGTATTCGCCTTATTTGATTTGTTTTTTAGTGGCATTAGCGTATATATTGCCATTTTTATTAAAATATGGTAGAGTTGACTCTAAATTAATACTTACTTTTCTCACCTTTTTTGTGATTAACCTCACGGCTTATTTACTATCAGAAGTCGTATTTAAAACATTGTACACACCTAATCCTGTAGCTTTATCAAAAGGTGAATCAATTAGTATCCGATTTTTACATTTAGCCATTTTCGTTTTATACGCTTTGGGTTATTATTTCATAACGGATAAATTAATCATGAAAATAGCTCGGCAAGCCATAGCGGTTTTCATGCTTTGCGTGGTTTCAATGTTCGTTTTAGGGATAGGGACTAATTTTGTTTTTAGAGGTTTTGGTTCAAGTTATGGTTTTATTGACGCCATTAAAATGGGTTATCCCCAGTTTTGGATATGTCTTTTGATGGGTTTAGCGGGTATTTATATCATAGAACGTTATTTGGATGAAACCGAATAACCATATTTTTTTAATAAATCTTTGAATCTTTTTTCATTTTTGAACTTTTCCCAACGCTGGTCTTTAGCATACAACTCAGCGGTAATCCCCTCAGTAGGATTGCGATTTTTTAAGGCGTTTTCGAGATATTCATAAAAATGTGCTGAATCTCCTTTCAAAGCCATCACTTCGGCGTACGTATCCCACGAGTTTCCATCCTTAGGGTCAGCAAAAAGGGCTTTTTTAAGCACCTCTTCTGCTGCTACATAATCCTTTTTATCCATGTGGTAATATGAAAGATTATTATACGCAAATGATGCTTGGGGTAGCAGCCCAACGGCTTTATTATATTTATTTAAAATAGTGGCATCGTTTGGATTGCACTTTTGGAGCATATATGCCCAATTGGCGTATGTCCAACCAGTTGCCATTTTTTTATCTAAAAAAGTGCTATTAAAATCTTGCTTTTCAATGTATTCGGCAATTGTTACGGCATTACGCGCTAAAGGCATATATCGTGCGGTATCTACTTTTTGATTTTCAAGATTTACAACTTGCGACATCAAAATATTCACCATTTGAGCATAAGCCGCCATATCCTTTGGATATGCTTTTTGTAAAACTTTTGCTTTCTGAAAAGCCGCCTCAAAATCCTGCTGCGCGAGCCTGACATTGGTCCAACTCATGTACCATTGGATGCGGTCATAATCGTAAGTAGGGCTTTTTTTATTATTGTTTAAATTAAAATCAATTTCCTCCAATAGTTTTTCAGCTTCCGCAAATTGTTGACTATCAAGATAATAGTACACCAAATACTGAGGGGTCGTGCGGCGAATCAAATACACTGCACCTTGACGAATCACTTCATTAAGGATATTTTTACTATCCATACTGAGGGGGGTAGCCGCTTCGCTCGGCATTTGCAGCGCGAGCGTCACATTGTTGCTATCCAGTGTGATATGCCCTTTTATGGTTCTATCTTTTTTACCTAAAAGCACTTTTCCCACTTGAAAAAGGGATTGCAAATCAAAATATCCCGCTCTACTGCCCGCACTAAAATTCAAATCGGGATGAGATATCACTTTACGGTATGCTTCAGGATTTTGCTCATCAAAATAGCGTTTTGATAGGATATTCTGCATTTCAGAGAGCATTTTATCCACAATTACCTCGCTTGAATAGCCCCTTTCCACCAATGACGGGGGAACGCTAATGGCACTGAATACATACGAATCATCTTTATAAACCCTTCTAAAAGCCCATAAAATCCATGTCACCAACAGAACGATGAATACACGCCCTAATAGCTTTAGTATTCTATCGGTGTTTTTAATAAATTTCATGAAATCGAAATCTGAAGACCGAGAGGAGGGCTCAGTAGATGGTTTGGTCATTGGTTTGTCTGTTTTTATTGTGCGGATATACATTGAATTGATGTACTTAAACTGATTTCAATAATAACGTAAAAGTCTTTTATAAGTAGTAACGGTATTTTTTTATCTTATTGCCAAACACAAATTTATCGTATTGCTGTGCACTTTATCAAACACTTTTTGTTTTTATGGTTTCAAATTTATCAATAGAAAATATTACTTGCTTTGTGCTGTTCACCAAGTTCTAACGAAGTTATAAATTTTATCTTATTTTTATACTAAAAAGAAAAGACTGCTTGCGATATACGCAATCAGTCTTTTCTTCTTTAGAGTATGTTTTGAAATTATATGGCTAAATTTTATAAATTTTTCAATTGCATAAACTATTGACAATCAATAATTTGGCTAACCACGCCTTTCAAGGCGTGGAAAAAACAAGCACTCAATAGGCTTTAGCCGTTCAACTT